>JBGPYI010000185.1:0-4677 GCA_041493175.1 Gaiellaceae bacterium
GAGCTCCACGTGGAGATCTGCTCGAACTGCCACCCGTTCTACACGGGCAAGCAGAAGCTGGTCGACACGGGCGGACGCGTCGAGCGCTTCCAGCGCCGGCTCGAGAAGGCCGGCGGCGCCCGCCGCGGCTAGTACCAAAGTGACGAACGTCGGGGGACAGGCCGTCCTGGAGGGCGTGATGATGCGCGGCCCGTCGAACTGGGCCGTCGCCGTCCGCAAGCCCGACGGAGAGATCGCGGAGGTGCACCAGCCGATCAAGTCGCCGATGGCCCGGCACCTGGTCTTCCGGCTGCCGGTGATCCGCGGCGTCATCGCGCTCGGCGAGTCGCTCGCGATCGGCTTTCGCGCACTCGCCATCTCGGCGAACTACCAGGCGCAGGCCGAGGGGAAAGAGGGCGAAGAGGGTGAGGAGGTCGTGACCGAGCTCACGCGCACGCAGCTGATCTTCGCGTTCACGATCGCGATCGGGTTCGCGGTCCTGCTGTTCAAGGTTTCGCCGGCGCTCATCACCGACTGGATCGGGATCAAGCGCACGGGCTGGTTCGTGATCGTCGAAGGCGGGATCCGCGTCACGATCTTCGTCCTCTACCTGTCGGTGATCTCTCTGTTCCCGGATCTGCGGCGCGTCTTCCAGTACCACGCGGCGGAGCACAAGGCGATCAACGCCTACGAAGCCGGGGAGGAGCTGAGGCCGGAGGTCGTGCAGCGCTTCAGTCAGATCCACCCCCGCTGCGGGACCGCGTTCCTGCTCTGGGTGATGGTGATTGCGATCTTCGTGTTCGCGTTCTTCGGGCGCCCTGCCTGGTACTGGCTGATCGCGACGCGGATCCTCTTGCTGCCGCTGATCGCAGGAATCGCCTACGAGCTGATCCGTTTTGCGGGCAAGCATCAGAACAACCGGATCCTGATGTCGCTGCTGGCGCCAGGGATGTGGCTGCAACGGCTCACCACGCGCGAGCCGTCACTCGATCAGATCGAGGTCTCGATCCGCGCGCTGAAGGAAGTCCTCTTGCTCGAGGCCAAAGACCCGAACGCGCGCAAAATAGAAGTGATGGCTTAGTGGCCTGCGTCCAACGCGAGGCCAACGTGACGTGGGAAGGAAACGTCGCGCGCGGCAGCGGCACGATCAGCGGCGCGACGGGAGCATTCCAGGACCTGCCGTACTCGCTGGCAACGCGGGTCGAGGAGCCGGACGGAAAGACGAGCCCGGAGGAGCTGCTCGCCGCCGCCCACGCGGCCCGTTACGCAATGTCCCTTGCGGGCGAGCTCGCAGGCGCAGGCTCCGCGCCGGACCAGCTCGACGTCCGTGCCGTCGTCACGCTCGACCAGGTCGAGGACGGCTCGCACCGGATCGTCGCGTCGGAGCTCCTCGCGCGCGCGCGTGTAACAGGACTAGACGAGGCCGCCCTGCAGGAGGCCGCCGAGGCCGCCAACAAGGGGTGCCCGTTCTCCGCGCTGATCGAGGCGAGCGCGAAGGTGACCGTCAACGCACAACTCGAAGGGGGAAGCTAGTGGCGACTGATCGCAAAGCCGAGGTGACGTGGCGCGGAGACCTGATGAGCGGCAGTGGCCGGATCGACTCCGTGACGAGCGGCGCCGTGGGCGGCCTCGACGTGAGCTGGCCGGCCCGCTCTGAAGAGTCGAACGGCATGACGAGCCCGGAAGAGCTGATCGCCGCCGCGCACGCGACGTGTTTCTCGATGGCGTTCTCGGGCGGCCTGGCAAAGGAGGGTCATGCGCCGGAAGAGCTGAAGACGTCGGCCACCGTCACGTTCCAGCCGGGCGAGGGGATTACGAAGATCGCCCTCGACGTCGCCGGACGGGTGCCGGGGATGGACGAGGATGCCTTCAAGCAAGCAGCTGAGCAGGCGAAGGAGAACTGCCCCGTCTCCAAAGCCCTCGCTGGGGTTCCCGAGATCAGCCTGAGCGCCCGGCTTCAATAACCTAGGTCGGCGATGGCCGGCAACATCGAACCGCTGCTCGACGAGCTCGAACGCTCGTATCGCGAGGCGCAGGAGCGCATGTCCGACCCTGCCGTCTATAACGACCACCGCGAGGCGGCCGAGGCAGGCCGGAAGCTGAAGGAGCTGGAAGGCCCCTACCGGCTCGCCCGGCGCTGGCGCGAGGCCCGCGCCGATCTGGACGACGCGCTTGAAGACAGCGATCTGCGTGAGCTCGTGGCGGAGCTCCAGGAACGGCTGGTCTCGCTCGAGGAGGAGCTGAAGCTCGCGCTCGTCGAGACCGACCCTGCGGACAGCAAGGATGTCATCATCGAGATCCGTCAGGGCGTCGGCGGGGATGAGGCCGCTCTGTGGGCTGCCGACCTCCATCGCGCCTTGACCCGCTACGCAGAACGCCGCGGCTTCAACGTCGAGCACCTCGGGTCGAGCCCGAACGAAGCCGGCGGCTTCAAGGAGATCACCTTCGGGATCAAGGGAGACGGCGCGTACTCGGTGTTCAAGTGGGAGGGCGGGACGCACCGCGTCCAGCGCGTGCCCCAGACGGAGTCGCAGGGGCGCATCCATACGTCGACTGCCACCGTCGCGGTCATGCCCGAGGCCGAGGAGGTCGAGGTCGAGGTCGATCCGAACGACCTGAAGATCGACGTCTACCGGTCGACGGGCCCCGGCGGGCAGAGCGTGAACACGACGGACTCGGCCGTTCGCATCACACATCTTCCGACCGGCCTCGTCGTGGCGATGCAGGACGAGAAGAGCCAGTTGCAGAACCGGCAAAAGGCACTGCGCGTGCTGCGCGCGCGCCTCTACGAGCACGAGCGCGAGAAGCAGCGTGCCGAGCTTGACGCGACCCGGCGTTCGCAGATCGGCTCCGGCGAGCGCGCGGAGAAGATCCGCACCTACAACTATCCCGAGAACCGCATCACCGACCACCGCATCAAGCTCACGGTGCACCAGCTCGACAGAATCCTCCAGGGGGAGCTCGACGAGTTCACCGAGGCGCTCGGCGCGGAAGAGCGCCGGCGCGCGCTCGGCGAGTGACGGTCGAGGAAGCGCTGCGTCTCGGCGAGCAGCGGCTCGCCGAGGCAGGTGTCGACACGCCGCGCGTCGACACCGAACTGCTCCTCGCACACGTTCTCCGCGTCTCGCGGACGGGCGTGCACGAACGGCGCGACCAGGAGGTCCCTGATGAGTTCGACGCGCTGCTCGAGCGTCGCAGGCAGCGCGAACCGCTCGCGTATGTCCTGGGCGAGTGGGGTTTCCGGAGGCTGGTGCTGAAGACGGACGCGCGTGCGCTCGTCCCAAGGCCCGAGACGGAGGTCGTCGTGGAGCGCTGCCTCGCTTTGCTCCGTGACGAGCCCGAGCCGCGCGTGCTCGACCTCGGCACCGGCTCGGGTGCGATCGCGCTCGCGATCGCGGACGAGCGTCCCGACGCCCATGTGATTGCAGTCGACTCGGCACCGGAGGCGGTGGCGCTCGCTCGCGAGAACGCGGAGCTGCTCGACCTGCAGATCGAGGTTCGAGTTGGTGACCTGGAGGTCGCGGCCGAGGGCTGGGATCTCGTCGTCTCGAACCCGCCGTACGTCCCGCTCGACGAGTGGGAGTCGCTGCAGCCGGAGATCCGCGACTGGGAGCCGCGCGGCGCCCTCGTCGGCGAAGGGCTCCACGAGGAGATCGCCCGGCTTGCGAGCACACGGCTGCTCGTGTTCGAGGTCGGAGACGGGCAGGCGGACCACGTCGCTGACGCGCTGGCCTCGCTCGGCTACGCGGACATTACGATCACTCCGGACCTGGCCGAGGAGGACCGCGTGGTCGAGGGACGACGATGACCGAGGTCGTGAAGACAATCGACGACGCGGTTGCGGCGCTGGAAGCAGGGAAGCCCGTCGTCATGCCATTCGACACGGTGTACGGGCTGGCCGCGGACCCCAATCGGGAGGAGCCGACGCAGCGTCTCTACAAGTTGAAGGGCAGAGACGAAAGCGAGCCGAGCGCCCTCGTGGCCCGGGACCTCGACTACCTGCTGGAGTGTGTTCCCGAGCTCAAGGGCCGCGCAGCTTCGCTTGCTCGGCTGCTGCTGCCGGGCCCGGTCACGCTCATCCTCCCGAATCCCGCCCGCCGCTTTCGCTGGCTCACCGGCACGAATCCGGAGGCGATCGGCGTTCGGGTTCCCGACTTCGACGGCCCGGGCGCCGAAGTCCTCGAGCGCGTGGGCGCCGTCGTCGCAACCAGCGCGAACCATCCCGGCGGTCGTGACCCGAAGCGGCTCGACGAGGTTCCTCAGGAAATCCGGGAGAGCGCAGGGGCCCTGGTGGACGGCGGCGAGCTGCCCGGCAGCCCGTCGACGGTGATCGATCTCACCGGCGGGAAGCCGCGGATTATTCGCGACGGAGCGCTGCCCGCCGAGGAAGCCCTGCGCCGACTGGACGCGGCAGTACGATCAGGCTGACCCTGGGAGAGGAGAGTTCATGGCCGTCGCGCAGCAGACCTTTCAGCAGCTGACCACTGCCGGGCTCGACCAAATCGACCCGGAGATCGCAGAGCTGCTGGGCCGCGAGCTCGAGCGCCAGCGGAACCAGATCGAGCTCATTGCCTCGGAGAACTTCACCTGGCCGGCAATCATGGAGGCGGTCGGCTCGACGCCGACCAACAAGTACGCGGAGGGCTACCCGGGCAAGCGCTATTACGGCGGCTGCGAGGTGGTCGACGAGATCGAGCA
>JBGPYI010000075.1:0-8953 GCA_041493175.1 Gaiellaceae bacterium
CCCACCGGCAATTGTCCCCCCGGGGGACAATTCGTGCCCGTTCGTGCCCATTCGCGCTTAGCGCCCTCGCAATTTCCCGTGCGTTTTCGGGCGCGAAGTCGGGTTCAAGTCCCCCTCCTCGCATTTGATGTTCCTCGCGTTTCTCCGCAACAGGGTCCACATCAGTAGTTTCCGGGTCCACATCAGAACCCGGAGCAGCAAAAGCCGTCTCCAGCCGTCGCAGCTCGGACCGCGCGCAGACCATCGTCTTCGTGCAGGTCCGGGATGCCGAACACGGCCATCACGGCGTCGCCGATGAACTTCTCCACCGTGCCGCCGTGGCGTTCGAGCACCTCGGACATCCGCTCGAACCACCGCGACATGACCTGTCGCAGCGTCTCGGGGTCGAGCCGCTCTCCGAGCGGCGTCGAATCGGCCACGTCTGCAAAAAGGACGGTGACCGTTCTGCGGCTTACGGCCATGTCCTGAGTGTAGGACTCGGTTCTTGGAGTGACTAGCCGAACGCGGTACGCATCCGCCGGAACAAGCCGTTGCTACCGGCCTGCGCTGTTCCGGAACCGGATGAGCGCCTCGCTCTGGTCGGCGTGCCAGTCCAGGCGGAGGGCGCGAAAGCGATCGTCGGCTTGGGCGATCAGACCCTCGTCCTCCCGGATGATGCCGAGCGCCCGCAGCATGAACGGCTCGAGATAGCCCGTGCGCGCGAGCAGGTCCTCGGACTGGATCGCTTGCTCGTCGCCGATGACTGCGAGTACGTCCAGCCGGACGGCCGCTCCGGGAAGCAGGAACCAGCTCTGTCTCGAGTACCACTCGGTGTCGTCGAGGAGCTCCTGGAGCGCGCCGACGTCTTCCCGGGCGAGCGCGAGGCGCATACGTGGACCGTGGAAGGTCACGCCGAAACCCTCCCCTTGTAGTTCGTCGGCGTCGGCCTCCAGCTCGCGACTCCGGTCCCGATCTCCGAGGATCTCAGCGGCCGCGGCGCACACGAGGAGCGAGCGCGCGTTCCGGACGCAGGGTGTGGCTCGGTTTTCCGCCACCGTCCGCTTGATTCGCGGCTCGAGCTCGCGAATGCGTTCCCAGTTCCCGGCGAGCTCCTCCACCTCCGTGACGGAGGCCACTCCGTGGAGACGGTGATGCGGCGTCAGGCGCGCGGCAAGCTCGTCGTTCTCCGCCGCAAGCCGGCGGGCTTCTCGGATGCGACCGACCGCGACGTTCGGAGTAATCGACGAGAGGTGCATGTCGTGGATGTGGTCAGGATCGGTGATCTCGCCCAGGAGGTCGAAGCGACGCATCTCCCAGGTGTACGCCGTTTCGAACTCACCGTTGTTGAACGCCCTGACACCGCGAGCATCCCAGGCGTAGGAACGCAGCTCTGGATCGCCCAGGCGCTCTGCCAAGGTGCTCGCTTCCAGGGCCGCGTTCTCATCCAGCCCCCACATTGCCCGCGCGAGCAACGCTTGCACGTGCGTGGGGCTACCGGCCTCGGCCCCGGCAATCGCCAGCGAGCTCCACTCCTGTACGAGCTCGCTCGCGGGGCGCCTCTGCCACATGCCCGAACGGCTGGCCGTCTGGAAAGCGAGGGTGGCGTACGTTTCCGCGCGCTCCCGCGGGTCGTCGGTGAGCTCGAGCGAACGTTGCATCGCGGCGACGAAGGCGTCGCCGTCGAACTTGAGCGCGTATGTGCGGCCGATCCGCTGCCAAATCAGCGCCTGCTCCGGTCGAGCGGGCTCGAGGGCGGCCGCTCGCTCGAGGAGGACGATCCCGTCATCGATCTCGTACCGGGAGATCGCTACTTCGGCCGCACGACGCAACCACTGGACCGCCTTTACCCGCACACGCTCGAGCTCGGGCCCGCCGTCGGGCCAGGCGACGTCGACGTCCTCCGGGCGCACGGCTTCCGCGTAATGGTGCGCGAGCAGGGGGGCGTGCTCGTCACGTCCTTCTCCGAGGCGCTCGAGCCAGTCGGCGAATTGCGTGTGGAGCTCCGCACGCCGGGCCTTCGTGAGGCTTCCGTACGCGACCTCCCGCGTGAGAGCGTGCTTGAAGGCGTACTCGACCTCTCCGGCGAGAGACGATCCGGTGCG
Source organism: Gaiellaceae bacterium (assembly GCA_041493175.1). Classification (GTDB taxonomy): domain Bacteria; phylum Actinomycetota; class Thermoleophilia; order Gaiellales; family Gaiellaceae; genus 3-1-20CM-4-69-9. The sequence goes on from JBGPYI010000075.1 coordinate 2,082, forward strand.
TTGCCGGATGAAGTCACGGTTCTCGAGGAGATGAAGGTCAGGCGCCAGATCTGCGACGAGCTCGTAGATCGGGCCGGTCCAGAAAACGCGTCCGATCACTGCGGCCGCCTGCAGCGCCGCCTTCTCTGCTTCTTCGAGCAGGTCGATGCGCGCAGCAAGGACGGCCTGCACGGAGTCCGGGATCTCGAAGCCGGGTGGTAGATCGTTCGCACGCCAGCCTCCGTTCACGCGTTCGAGGACACCCGCGTCGATGAGGCTCTCCAGGACCTCTTCGACGAAGAAGGGGTTGCCCTCGGCCCGCTCCACGATCAAGTCACGCACCTCGCCCGGCAACTCGCTCGCGAGCAACGAGTCGACGAGCGATCCGGCGGCGTCCGCCTCGAGCGGCTCGAGCCAGATCGTCTCGCTGTCGACGCGGCCGCCCCAGCCGGTCCGGCCCGCGGCGAAGTCGGGGCGTGCCGTTGCGAGCAGCAGCAGCGGGCCCGTCGCGTCCCGTCCAATCCGTTCGATCAGGTCGAGCAGGGGTGGCTCGGCCCAGTGGACGTCCTCGATCAGCAACACGAGCGGGCGTTCCGCCGTCAGTTCGGAGACGAAGGCGATCCAGGCGGCGTGCAACCGGTCCTGTGCTGCGAGCGGATGCAGATCGCCTACGACGTCCAGCCCGAGGGTGAGGCCGAGGATCTCGCGCTCGTCCAGCCGGCGGCGCACGGCGTCGGGTGAATCGCTCTCGAGGATCCCGAGGTGCTCTTTCAGAACTTCGCCCAGCGGCCAGTACGTGATGCCCTGCCCATACGCGAGACACCGTCCCGTTCGGCGCAGAGGCTCGGGCTCTTCCTCCGCAGGCTGCTCCCAGAGCTCGCGCACCAAGCGCGTCTTGCCGACGCCGGCGTCGCCGAGGATCGTGACAAGGACCGGGCGCGATCCCTCTACGGCGCGGCGGTACGCAGCTTGGAGTAGGTGGAGCTGCTCATCGCGCCCGACGAATGCGCGTGCGAGCCCGCCGACTCCCCGCGTGCGCATGAGCGAGAGCGCGCGCACCAACCGCCGGCAGGCGACGCCGCCGGCTTTGCCCTTCGCCTCGACAGTCTTCGGCTCGCCGAATTCGAACGCTCCCCGCACGGCGGAGACCGTTCGCTCGCCGGTGAGGATCTCTCCAGGCTCGGCGGCCTGCTCGAGGCGCGCGGCGACGTTGACTGCGTCCCCGCTGACGAACGAGCTGCCCTCACGAGGCCGTCCGGCGACGACCTCGCCCGTGTTGACACCGATCCGGAGCGACAGCTCGCCTGCGAAGACCGCTTCGAGCCGCCGCTGCATCGCCAACGCGGTGTGCAAGGCGCGCTCTGCGTGATCCTCGAGGGCCCCCGGCGCTCCGAACGCAGCCATCACCGCATCCCCGGCGAACTTCTCTATCGTGCCGCCCGCTCCCTCGATCTCCGCGCTCATCGCGTCGTAGAAGCGCTCCAACCGGGCGCGCGTCCGCTCGGGATCCTGCTCGCCCGCGGCTGCGGTCGAGTCGACGAGATCCGCGAAGAGGACCGTGGCGAGCTTGCGCTCGGAGTTGTCGGGCACGGGCCAAGTCTGGCCCAGAACAGGCCGCAAGTACACTTCCCGGCCGTGTTCGACGCCCTCTCAGACCGGCTCCAGAGCGCTCTCGGCGACCTTCGAGGGCGCGGAAAGCTCGACGAAGAGGCGATCTCCCGTGCGATGCGCGAGATCCGTCTCGCGCTCCTCGAGGCCGATGTCAACTTCGAGGTCGTCAAGCAGTTCGTCGCCCAGGTACGCGAGCGCGCCCTCGGCCAGGAGATTCTGAAGAGCCTGCAGCCGGGTCAGCAGGTCGTGAAGGCCGTCCACGAGGAGCTGACCGCCCTGATGGGCACGGGCAGCTCGAAGCTCGCGTTCACGGGTCGGCCGCCGACAGTGATCCTGCTCGCCGGTCTGCAGGGATCGGGCAAGACGACCGCCGCGGCGAAGCTCGCGCTCCTCCTGCGGAAGGAGGGCCGCAGCCCGGGTCTCGTTGCCGCCGACCTGCAGCGGCCCGCTGCGATCGACCAGCTCGAGCAGCTCGGCCGGCAGATCCAGGTCCCGGTCTACCGCGGGGACGGTACGGATCCGGTCGCCGTCGTGCGCGACGGCGTCCGGCAGCTCTCGGAGGACGGGGTCGACACGATCATCCTCGACACGGCGGGCCGCCTGCACGTGGACGAAGAGCTGATGCAGGAGCTCGAGCGGGTTCGGGACGAGGCAAAGCCGGCGAACGTACTGCTCGTAGTCGACGCGATGACGGGGCAGGACGCCGTGAACGTCGCGCTGGCGTTCCAGGAGCGGATCGCGTTCGACGGCGTCGTCATGACGAAGCTGGACGGCGACGCGCGCGGCGGCGCGGCGCTCTCCGTGAAGGCCGTCACCGGCCGTCCGATCAAATTGATCTCCGTCGGTGAGAAGCTCGACCAGCTCGAGTACTTCCATCCCGACCGCATGGCGTCGCGCATCCTCGGCATGGGCGACGTCCTGACGCTCATCGAGCGCGCCGAGCAAGCGGTCGAGGAGGACGAGCAGGCAGATCTCGAGGCCCGCATGATGAAGGGCCAGTTCACCTTCGACGATTTCCTCAAGAGCTACAAGATGCTGCGCCGAATGGGGCCGATCCAGGGCGTGCTGAAGATGATCCCCGGTCTCGGGAAGCAGCTCGAGGGGATGGAAGAGGTCGACGAGAAGCAGCTGGGCCGCGTGGAGGCGATCATCCTCTCGATGACCCCGCAGGAGCGGGGGCTGCCGAAGGTGATCGACGGCTCGAGGCGGCAGCGAATTGCAATCGGCTCCGGGACGACGGTCGAGGACGTCAACCGCCTGCTCGACGCCCGCAAGCAGATGGAGAAGCTGATGAAGGGCATGAGCAAGGGCAAGTTGCCCGACCTCGGGGCTCTGACGGGGCAGGCGCCGGCCGCTGCTCCGCAGCAGGGGCAGCGGAAAGCGACAAAATCCAACAAACGCAAGAAGCGACAGAAATCCAGGAGGTAATCGTTTGGCCGTACGCATGAGGTTGACGCGAGTCGGGTCGAAGAAGAATCCGGTCTACCGCGTCGTCGTCGCCGACTCGCGCTCACCGCGCGACGGCAAGTTCATCGAGATCGTCGGGCGCTACAACCCGCAGCACGATCCCTCGCTGATCGAGTTCGACGAGGAGAAGGTGAAGGACTGGCTCGGCAAGGGTGCGTTGCCGTCGGAGGCCGTGCACAAGCTGCTGAAGATCAGGAACCTGACGCAGTAGTGGCAGAGCTCTTGGAGTACCTAGCACGGCAACTGGTCGACGACCCCGACGCCGTCCGCGTCGAGCGCGTCGACGAAGACGACACCGTCGTGCTTCGCCTCCATGTCGCGCAGGACGATCTCGGCAAGGTGATCGGCAAGCAGGGACGCATCGCGCGCGCCTTGCGCACGATCGTTCGTGCAGGCAGCGTGCGTGAGCAGCGACGCGTGCAGCTCGAGATCGTCGACTAGAGGGTTGATGCGAAATTCGGCCGCCGCCGGGGGCGCTCCAGACCAAGCCGGGCAGTGCGGTCGTTCGCGGTGCGTAGCGGCGCTACGTGCCGCGGGCGAGCGTGCTGATCCGGCGCCGTGTCTGGGGCGTCATCCGGCCCGGCGGAATTTCACATCAGGCCTCTAGTCGAGCGGCTGTCCTGTGAACAGGTCTGAGACCGTCGTCGTCGGACGTGTCGGCAAGTCGCACGGCCTCGACGGTTCCTTCGTCGTCGAGAACGCGAGCGAGGCGCCCGAACGCTTCGAAGTGGGAGCCGAGCTGATCGTCGAGGGCGAGCCGGCGAAGGTCGTCTCGCGCCGGCACGCGCGTGGGCGTCCGGTGATCCGCCTCGACCGGCGCGTGCCTCGCGGAGCGCAGCTTGAGGTGCCGCGCGAATCGCTGGCGCCAGCTGGTGAGGACGAGTACTACGTCTTCCAACTGATCGGGTTGCGAGTGGAGGACGAGGCGGGCGCCGAGCTCGGCACCATCAGCGACGTGTTGCCGGGGATCGCCAACGACGTCCTCGAGCTCGACTCGGGGCTCGCGCTGCCGATGGTCGAGGACTGCGTTAGAGCGGTTGACCTGGCTGGAGGGCGCGTCGTGGTCGGGCCCGGTTTCGCCGGGCCTAGCTAACCTGGGTCGCTCGCCCGTGCAGCTCGACGTCTTCACTCTCGTTCCGCATGCCTTCGCCTGGCTGACGGAGCAACGCCCGGTGGCCACCGTCCTCGGTACCGAGCTCGACCTGCGACTTTTCTCGTACCGCGACACCACGCCGCTGCGCGCCGCGCAGGTCGACGACGAACCTTACGGAGGTGGCGCAGGCATGGTGTTGCGGGTCGACGTTGTCGCGGCTGCGCTCGACGCCGTGTACGACGGCGTGCCCGACCAGCGTGTCATCGCGCTGACACCGCAGGGCCGGCAGTTGACGCAGGACGTCGTGGAGGAGCTCGTCGACGAGGAGCGGCTCACCCTGCTGTCCGCTCGCTTCGAAGGATTCGACGAGCGCGTCGTGCAGCATCTCGCGTCCGACGCGATCTCGATCGGGCCCTACGTCCTCTCGAACGGCGATCTTCCGGCGATGGTTCTCGTCGACGCGATCGCGCGCAGGCTTCCCGGAGCGATCAAGGAGGAGTCGGGAGCATTCGAGAGCTTCTCCTCCGAGCTCGACGGCGGTCTGGAGTATCCGCATTACACGCGTCCCGCTGACTTCCGCGGCTGGCATGTCCCGGAGATTCTGCTGTCTGGCGACCACGCAAAAATCGAGGAATGGCGACGGGAACAGAGCCGGCGGCGGACTGTCACGTGAGCGACCACTACGCGTTGCTCGGCGTGCGGCCCGACGCGTCGCCGCAGGAGATCGAGTCTGCCTACCGTCGCGGCGCGCTCGAACTCGGATATCAGGACGGCGCCTGGCGTGACCTGAGAGACGCGTACGACGTCCTACGCGATCCGGAAGAGCGCTCGAGGTACGACGCCGAGCGGGACGGATTCGGCCCGCCCAAGGCGGCTCCGCAGAAGAAATCGCACAATCCGGTCGACCGCCTGTTCCCGAATCTGCCCCACGGGTGGCGGGTAGCGCTCGACTGGGTCGTGACGATCGCAGGCGCCATTGCGATCGTCCTGGCGATCAAGGCCTGGATCGTGAATCCGTACCGCATCCCGTCCTCGTCGATGGAACCGACGCTGCACTGCGCGCGGCCTGCTCAGGGCTGCGAGGCGCGTACCTCCGACCGGGTGCTGGCGAACCGCTTCATCTACCGCTTCCGCGAGCCCAAGCGGGGCGAGATCGTCGTCTTTCAGACGCCGAAGCTCGCACTGCAGGAGTGCGGCTCCCAGGGAACTTTCGTCAAGCGCCTGATCGGCCTCCCGGGCGACGTGTGGGCGGAGCGGAGCGGCTTCGTCTACATCGGCGGGAAGAAGCTGAACGAGCCCTACGTCAAGGCCGACCGGCGTGATACCCAGACCCTCAGCCTGATGGACATCCCGCCAAGGAACACGTACACCCGAATCCCGAAGGGCTACTACCTGATGATGGGGGACAACCGCAGCTCGTCCTGCGACTCCCGCCGCTGGGGCCTGGTCCCGCGCAAGAACCTGATCGGCAAGGTCTTCGCCACGTACTGGCCGCCGAGCCGGATCTCCTTCCACTAGTGACCTAGTGGCTCTGAGCCACTAAGTCCCTCTTTCGCTAGGATTCCGCACCGGCCTTCGGGTCGCCCCTCTATGAGCAAGGTGATCGAGACACTCGAGCGCGCCCAGTTGCGCGACGACATCCCGAGGTTCAAGGCGGGGGACACCGTCCGCGTCCATTTCAAGGTGATCGAGGGCCAGCGGCAGCGCATCCAGGTCTTCGAGGGGATCGTGCTCAAGCGCCAGGGCGCCGGTGCCCGCGAGACGTTCACCGTCCGCAAGCAATCGTTCGGCGTCGGTGTCGAGCGCACGTTCCCGCTCCACACGCCGAAGATCGAGCGGATCGAGGTCGTCGCGGTAGGGGACGTGAACCGCGCGAAGCTGTACTACCTCCGCGGGAAGGTCGGCAAGAAGGCTCGCATCCGCGAGTTGCGCCAGGACGTCGTCCGCAAGCCGAAGGGCGTGCAGCCCGTCGAGCCGGAAGTCGCTGAGACCCAGGGCGAACCCGAAGAATAGGACCGGATCGGCCCGAGGATGGGGTTGAGACGGCAGAGACGCCCGAAGAGCCCGCCGAGTAGACAGCTATCCTCGGCGCCGTGGCGCCCCGCACCGGCCAGAAGCTCCTGAAGTTCGACCGGAAGCTCGGGGCGCGGCTGGTTGCTGGAACCGACGAGGCGGGTCGTGGCTGCCTGGCAGGGCCGCTGGTGGTGGCCGGCGTGCTGCTCGACTACGGCTCCCTCCGTGACCACAAGGTGCGGCCGCTCGGGTTCCTCAACGACTCGAAGCAGTGCTCGCCGGAACGCCGGGAGGAGCTCTTCCACGCCGTCATGGCGTGCGCCGAGCAGGTGGTCGTGCGGGTGATCCCGCACGGGGCGATCGACCGCGACGGCCTGCACCGCTCGAACCTCGCCGCCATGCGCGAGATCCTGCACGCACTGTCGCCGCCGGCCGAAGCGTGTCTCGTCGACGGTTTCCGGCTCGGGCCGACGGCGCCTCCGCACAAGGCGGTCGTCGGCGGTGACGAGAAGAGCGCCGCGATCGCCGCGGCCTCGATCGTCGCCAAGGTGACGCGCGACCGGGTGATGCGGAGGATGGACGCGCTCTTCCCGCAGTACGGTTTCTCCTCGCACGTCGGCTACATCACGCCCGGCCACTCGAAGATCGTGCGCGAGCGCGGGCCCTCACGCATTCACCGCCGCTCGTTTCAGGCGATGTGCTACCTGAA
>JBGPYI010000160.1:0-5711 GCA_041493175.1 Gaiellaceae bacterium
CGTTGGCCTCGCGCGTACGCGTATCACTCCGAATGCGCTCACGACCGCCGGCGTCTCGCTCTGCCTCGGCGCCGCGGTGATCGTGTACTTCGAGTACCACGACAAGCTCCTCTTCTACTGGCTCGGCGCGTTCGTCTTCGTCGTCGGCTCGATCCTCGACATCCTCGACGGTGCGCTCGCTCGAGCCGGAGGCAAGACCACGCCGTTCGGCTCCTTCCTCGACTCGACGACAGACCGGGTCGGCGAGGGAGCGATGCTCGGTGCGATCGCATTGATCTTCGCGGGCCACGGCAACGAGGTCGCGCTCGGCGCGACCATCGCGGCGATCGCCGGATCGTTCCTCGTTAGTTACACGCGCGCGAAGGCCGAAGCTCTCGGCCTGCGCGGCGACGTCGGGCTCGGCTCGCGGGCCGAGCGCGTCGTCGTGATCACTGCGGGGCTCGTCCTGGCGCCGTGGGGTGCTCTGCAGTGGGCGATCTACCTGCTCACTGCAACCGCGTGGCTGACGGTCGTCCAGCGCATCCTGCACGTGCGCCGGCAACTGCGGGAACGCACCTAACCCACGCGTACTCTTCAGCAACGGCGCGAAATAACGCCCTGACTGCACGTCTCCTGCGAGTGAAGGGAACAGACCATGAGGACACGCACAGCTCTACTCCTGATCGTGGGAGCAGTTCTCGCGCTCGCGCCGGCCGGGGCAGCTCGTCCGGGTCACACGACGTTTCAATCCAACTGGGATGTCGTGTCGGCGAGGGGCACGACACAGCTGATCCTCGACGGCCGCTGGGGTCACGACTACACGGGCGGCATCGCAACGACGAAGGCGGACGTGCTGGCGACGTGGCGGGTCGGCGCCAAGAGCGGGGCCGTCTTCCCGTTCGCGTCGATCCCGACGTTCAAGCCGGGTGCCGTGCCCTGGGAGAACATGCTCCAGGGGATCAAGGGCCGTATTTCTGGAAGTGCCAACGTCACCTTCGGCGACGGTTCCACGGCTTCGTGCAAGTTCGCCTTCGCCTCGCTGCCGCGGCTTTACTTCAGCAAGAGCTCAGTCCGGACGCTTTTCCTCAGCATCTGGAAACAGGGAGCGGACGCCCTTTTTGCCGTCGACGGTCAGAACCCGTGGGCGGGGTACCTGGCGGCGCCGCAGTGCGAGACCGCGCGCTCGGGCACGCCCAGGGGCCCGGACAACAGCAACGCCGCGAGTGCGACCTTCAAGCACACCGCCCTCGTGGTCATCAAGCAGCGCAAGCGCGGCAAGAAGGTCGTGCTCGTGATCAAGCGGGTGCACCCGGTCACTGCGAGCATCCCCCCCAGCGAAGAGATAGTCCGGATCGGGACCGTCACGGAGAGAGCCACGATCACGCTCAAGCTCTCGAGCGCCGGCTAGCGCGACGCCCTCCTGCTAGGTGGCGTCCATCGCAGATCTGCTATCTTCGCCTCATAGCAAATCTGCGATGTTGAGGAGGACGGATGGCTCAGACCAACGGTAAGCAGAACGGGAAGGCACGCGTGGACGATCGCGTCCGTGTTGCCCTCGTCGGCGTGGGCAACTGCGCCAACTCGCTCCTGCAGGGAGTGGAGTACTACAAGGACGCACCGGACGACCAGTTCGTTCCAGGACTGATGCACGTCAATCTCGGCGGGTACCACGTCAGCGACATCGAGTTCACCGCCGCGTTCGACGTCACGAAGGACAAGGTCGGCAAGGACCTATCCGAGGCGATCTGGGCGCACCCGAACGACACGATCAAGTTCGCTGAGGTGCCGAAGACCGGCATCAAGGTCGCGCGCGGCATGACGCACGACGGGCTTGGCAAGTACATCTCCGAGGTCGTCACGAAGGCGGAGGGCGAAACTGCCGACGTGGTCGGGATCCTGCGGGACACGAAGACCGACGTCGTCGTCAACTACCTCCCCGTCGGTTCCGAGGCCGCGACCAAGTGGTACACGGAGCAGGTGCTCGAGGCCGGCTGCGCGATGGTCAACTGCATGCCCGTCTTCATCGCCCGCGAGGCCTACTGGCAGCGGCGCTTCGAGGAGAAGGGCCTACCGATCATCGGCGACGACATCAAGTCGCAGGTCGGCGCGACGATCACGCACCGCGTGCTCACGTCGCTCTTCCGTGAGCGCGGCGTCCGGCTCGACAAGACGATGCAGTTGAACGTCGGCGGCAACTCCGACTTCCTCAACATGCTCGAGCGCGAGCGGCTCGAGTCGAAGAAGATCTCGAAGACGAACGCCGTCACGTCGATGCTCGACTACGACCTCGGCGCGAAGAACGTGCACGTCGGCCCGTCCGACTACGTGCCGTGGCTCACCGACCGGAAGTGGGCATACATCCGCATGGAGGGCTCGTCCTTCGGCGACGTGCCGCTGAACCTGGAGCTGAAGCTCGAGGTCTGGGACTCGCCGAACTCGGCCGGCATCGTCATCGACGCGGTGCGGCTCGCGAAGCTGGCGCTGAACAACGGCGTAGCCGGCGGGCTCGAGGGGCCGAGCTCGTACCTGATGAAGTCGCCGCCGAAGCAGGTCCCAGACGACGAGGCCTACGACGCGACGGAGAAGTTCATCCGGGACAACGCTCGCACCCAGGTCCACACGCCTGTGACAACCGCGTCCTAAGGACGCATTCGATTCGAGCGAGAGGCCGCCCCACGGCGGCTCTCGCCATTTCGGGAGCTACGCTTACCCAGACCGATGGGACTACGGATTTGCCTAGTTACGCCGTTTGCGTGGTCTCAGCCGCACGACGTCAACGAGCACGTGGTGGGCGTTGCAAAAGAGCTGCGCGGGCTCGGACATTCGGTGACGGTCCTCGCCTCCTCGAACCGCGCGCGAGATCTTGCGGCAGGCAGGCGCGCGCTCCTCGACGGTCTCGACGCGGAAGTGGTTGCCCTCGGCCCGGCCGGTCCGATCTCTCGCCGCAGCAGGATCGGCGTGCCGGTCGGCGCGCGCGCCAACCTGTCGCTCGCGCTCGCACTCGGGCGGTTCGACATCGTCCACGGCTTCGAGCCGGGGCTTCCTTCACTTTCGTATCTGGCCTTGCGCGACGCGCAGGCCATGACCGTTGCGACCTTCCTGAATGCCGAACGGCTCGGCTATCCGCCCGGACGCGCACAGCGCGACCGCCTGCTCGGACGCATCGACGCGCTCGTCGCGACCAGCGAGGAGACGGCTGAGGCAGCCGCGATCCGCTTCCCCGGGCACTACCGCGTCGTCAGCGAGGGCGTCGAGCCGGAGCTCTTCCAGCCTGGGGACAAGCGCAACCTGATCGTGCTCGAGTGGCGGCCGAACGAGCGCGCTCTGTTGCGCGGCGTGTTTCGCGCGCTCGAGGAGCTGCCGGACTGGGAGCTCGTCCTGCTGCGCACGAAACCCCTGGCCGGCCGGCCGACGATCCCGCGTCTCCTGCGTGACCGAGTGCACGTGCGAACCGCGCGGGACGGTGCTGCCAGAGCGCCGCTGCTCGCCGAGGCGAGCATCTTCGTTCCAGCGCTCGCCGGGCTCGAGCGCGTGCGGCTCGAAGCATCGGCGTCGGAATGCGCGGTCGCCTCTCCGCCGGGCGTGCGCGAGCAGCCCGAGCTCGCGGGCGCCGAAGCTGCGCGGCTCGCCGAGGACCCGGACTTCCGCGAGCGCAAGGCCGAGCGCGCACGTGCCGATGCGGAAGGCCAGGGCTTCGCGGACGTGGCGCGGGAGCTCGACGAGCTCTACCGCTCGCTCGCGGAGCGGCGTCACGCACCCCACCGGTCAGACGATCCGCTCGCGGACCGCCCCTGGGTGCTCTGCGATCTGCACATGCACACGAGCTGGTCGCACGACTGCGCCGTCGATCCGGCCGACCTGATCATGCACGCGGAGGCGATCGGGCTCGGCGCAATCGCCGTCACGGATCACAACGCGTTCGGCGGCGCGCTCGAGACGAGTGCGCTCGCACGCGACCACGACCTTGTCGTCATCCCCGGCGAGGAGGTGAAGACGGACGGCCAGGGAGAGGTGATCGGCCTGTTCCTCCGCGAGGAAATCCCGCGCGGCATGTCCTTCGCCGACACGGTGGCGGCCGTCAGAGAGCAGGGCGGCCTCGTCTATCTCCCGCATCCCTTCGATCGCATGCACTCGATTCCCGACCCGGCGACGCTCCAGCGTCACCTCGCGGACATCGACATGTTCGAGGTCTACAACGCACGCCTCCTCTTCGAGGGCTACAACGACGAGGCGCTGCGGTTCGCGCGCAAGTACAACCTGACGATGGGGGCCGGCTCGGACGCACACGTGCTCCAGGGAGTCGGTACCGGCGCGGTTCGGATGCGGGCCTTCGAGGGCCCGGAGGAGTTCCTGCTCAGCCTCCGCTCGGGCCAGGTCCTGCGGCGCCCCAGGTCCCTCGTGTACCTCCAGTCCCTGAAGTGGATGGCCCAGGCCAAGGAACGGGTGCGGTAGTCCCGAAACTGGTCTGAGGCGTGTCAGCGACCGACGAGATCTACGAGAAGTACCTCCAGAAGGCGATCGTCGAGATCAACGACCTGGCCCACGAGGTGGCCCAGGCCGGCGGCGGCACGCGCGTGCCGGTCGTCGGATCCGGCCATCCCCTCGCCGACGTGATGCTGCTCAAATTCAGGCCGCAACCGGCCGAGGTGCAGGAGGGCGTCGCCTTCTACGGCCGCGCCGGCCAGGCGATCCTGAAGTCACTCCAGCGGCTCCACGTCGATCCGATGTCCGTGTACGGGACGAACTGCCTCAAGTTCACTGACGGCGGCGAGGACGAGTCGCGGCCGTTCCTCGCACGCGAGCTGCACATCGTGCAGCCAAAGCTCATCGTGGCAATGGGAGAGAGCGTCGTCGAGTTCCTCAACTCGATCGACTTCCCGCTGGCCGATACCGTGGAGTACAAGCCGGGCGAGCTCAAGCGATTCACCGCAACGGTCCAGGTATTGGTTGTCCCCGACATCGACGCGTCGCTCGACGAAGCTCCGGCGAAGACTCAGTTTTGGAACGCTTTCAAGCCACTCGGCCAATGGTGGGCCGAGCTGCCGCCTTACTAGCACTCGGGACGGCGCTCGGCCTCTACTACTCGTTCCACAACAGGTTGTGGGAGGCGTCGACGTGGTGGGACATCGCGTTCGTCGCGCTCGTCCTGATTCCGGCTTGCTTCGCACTCGTGTGGCTCGTGCTGCCGCTGCGCACCGCGCGCGGTCTGCTGGTGGCAGGGTTCGCGTTCGGCGCGCTCGCGTTTCTGTTTCACGTCGCGGGCTGGAGCACGCCGGAGAACTTCTGCAAGCTCTTCGGCGTCACGGCCGTCGGCTTCTGGTTCCTGCGCTACTTCGAGACGTTGAGCTGGGTGGTGCTCGTCGCCCTGATCGTTCCCTGGGTCGACGCCTACTCCGTGTGGCGCGGGCCGACGAAGGTCATCGTCACCGAGCACCGGGAGGTCTTCACGAACTTCTCGTTCGCCTTCGCGATCCCCGGCGAAACGTCGGCCGCCAACCTCGGCCTGCCCGATCTCCTGTTCTTCGCGCTCTTCCTCGCCGCCTCGGCCCGCTGGGAGTTGCGACCGAGGCTGACGTGGTTGCTGCTGACGCTGTCCTTCGGCGCCACGCTCGCGCTCGCGGTCTGGCGCGACATCGGCGGCCTCCCCGCGCTGCCCCTGCTCGCGCTCGGGTTCCTGCTCGCGAACGGCGACCTGACTTGGACGCGGCTCAGGCGGGAGCGGCCGCCGGCAG
>JBGPYI010000013.1:0-17015 GCA_041493175.1 Gaiellaceae bacterium
GTAATGTGCGCGTGGATTCGCCTCGTTCGCATACTGGAAGGGCATGAAGTAACGGGGCTTGCGTTCCGCGAGCTCGAGCGCGAGGCGTACGGCTCCATTCGACCCTTTGTCGCCGGGTGAGAACACGATGTTCGCGCCGAACAGCCGCAGCAGACGTTTGCGCTCCTCCGTCGCATTCTCCGGCATCACGCAGGTGAGTGGATAGCCCTTCAGCTTGGCAACGAGCGCGAGCGAGATGCCCGTGTTGCCGCTCGTCGGCTCGAGAAGCTCGCGCCCGGGTTCCAGCTCCCCAGACGATTCGGCGGCCTCGATCATCGCCTTGGCGATGCGGTCCTTGATCGAGCCGGTCGGGTTCTGGCCCTCGAGCTTCGCGTAGATCTGGACGTCGCCGACAGGCCGCAGCTCGACGAGCGGAGTGTTGCCGACGAGCTCGAGGAGGTTGCGCGCGACGCGCGCGCTACCCACCGGCCATGGCCGGCAGGAGGATGACGGTCGAGTCGGGACGGACTTCGGTCTCGAGACCGTCGAGCGTGCGCACGTCCTCGCCTCCGACGTAGACGTTCACGAACGGCGCGATGTCACCGTCCTCGACGAGCTGCGAACGCAGAGCGGGAAAGCGGCCCATCAGGTCCTCGAGCAGATCGCGAACCGTTTCGCCCTCGGCGGCGAGCTCGCGCTGGCCCCCAGCCTGCTCGCGCAGCGTCGGTGGAATCCTGACTTTGGTCATGCCGGCTCTCGGGTGCCCGCGCAGAACTCGACGTAATCCACGTACTCGGTGATCGTCGGATGCTCTCCGCACACCGGGCAGTCCGGGTCGCGCCGCAACTTCACCTCGTCGAACGTCGCCGCGAGCGCGTCGAAGAGGAGCAGCCGGCCGATGAGCGGCTCGCCGATCCCGAGCGTGAGCTTGAGCGTCTCGCTTGCCTGCAGCGAGCCGATCACGCCGGGCAGCACGCCGAGCACGCCGCCCTCTGCGCACGACGGCGCGAGCTCCGGCGGCGGCGGTGTGGGGAAGAGGCAGCGATAACAGGGACCTTCATGTGGCTTGAAGACCGTCACCTGTCCTTCGAAGCGGTAGATCGACCCGTGCACGAGCGGAATCCCGTGCCAGACGGAGGCGTCGTTGACGAGGTAGCGCGTCGGGAAGTTGTCGGCGCCGTCGACGATCACGTCCCACCCGTCGGCCAGGATGCGCTCGATGTTCTCGGAGGTCAGTCGTTCCTTGTACGCGACGACCTCAACATCGGGATTGAGCGCTTCGATCGCGCGCTTCGCCGACTCGACCTTGGGCTCGCCGAGCGACTCGGTCGAGTGCACGATCTGGCGCTGGAGGTTCGACTCGTCCACGACGTCCGCATCGACGATCCCGATGCGCCCGACACCGGCCGCGGCGAGGTAGAGCGACGCGGGTGAGCCGAGGCCGCCGGCGCCGATGAGCAACACCTTCGAGTCGAGCAGCTTCAGCTGCCCTTCTTCGCCGACCTCGGGGATCAGGAGGTGGCGGCTGTAGCGCGCGCGTCGCGGAGCGTCCAGCCCGGCCTGGAGCTGCACGGGGAACCCGTTGCGCTTCCAGTCGGTGAAGCCGCCCGCGAGCGAGACGACGTCCTCGTAGCCGAGCTCCGCAAGCGTCTTCGCGGCGAAGGCCGAGCGGTTGCCGACCGAGCAGTAGATGACGACGGGACGGCCGGGGTCGGGGGCCAGCCGCTCGATCCGGGACTCGAGATGACCGCGCGGGACATGAACGGCGCCCGGGATGTGACCCTCGTCCCACTCGCCCTGCTCCCGGACGTCGACGACGACGGGCTCGCCGGACTCGATCCGGTCACGGGCGTGGGTCGCGTCGATCTCCGAGATCTCGGACCGGGCCTGCTGGAGCAATTCCCTGTACGTCATTGGTTTCAAAAATATAGCGACTCTCGGTGAGGGAAGATCGCAGAATGACGCGGGTTCTCTACGTCGCCGGCTGGTCCTACAGCGGCTCAACGATCATCGGGAGGACCCTCACGGAGGCGGATGCGTTCTTCGCCGCCGGGGAGCTACGTCACGTTTGGCGCGACGGCTTCCTGCGGGACGAGGTCTGTGGGTGCGGCGCGGCCTTCTCGCGCTGTCCTTTCTGGGGCGCGGTCACCCTCGAGGCCTTCGGGAGGGCCGCGCGCGTCAACGCCCGCGCGTTGGTCGCCGAGCAAGAGCGGGCTCTTAGGAACCGCCACGTGCTCCGGGGCCCATCCCCGTCCCCCTCGTACCTCGAAGCCGTGGGACGCCTGTATCGCGCGGTCGGCTCGGTCTCGGGCGCACGCGTCATCGTCGACACGTCGAAGACGCCCCTCTACGGCGCGTTGCTCGAGCGGGCGCCCGGTCTGGACGTGCGTGTGCTGCACCTCGTCCGCGACTCTCGGGCCGCCCTCGCCGCTCGTGTTCGCCGGGGTTACGGTGCCCATCCGGTGGTCGATCTGAGCCTCTGGGCGCTTTGGCATCTGGCCGCCGAGCGCCGGTGGGGCTCTATGCAGGCGCGATACCTCCGCCTGCGCTACGAGGACTTCGCCCGTCGGCCGCACGATGCGCTGGACGCCATCGCTCGGCTCGCGGGGGAGCCCGACGCGACCTTCCCGGTCGACGAGTCACACGAGATCTCGCTGCGGCCCGGCCACGGGATCCGGGGCAACCCGAACAAGTTCCAGCGTGGACGCACCGAGATCGTGCTCGACGAGCGCTGGCGCAGCGAGCTCCCGATCGGAGGGCGCGTTCTGGCAAGCGTCTGGACCTGGCCGCTGCTTCTTCGCTACGGCTATCTGGCCTCACAGAAGGGACTCGAGCGCAACTTCTTGCTCCGCGACCATGCGCTCCAGACCGAACAACGTCTCGATGCGCCGGCGGAGCGAGCCGCGGTCGTCCGGAGCCCACGGACGGCCGAGGGCTTGCGCCCAGGCGTTGGCGACGTCCCCGGGGTCGACGCTGTGCAGGACGAGTTCGTCATCTCCGATGATGTCGCGGGCATCGCCGACGTCGGAGACGACGCAGGGGACGCCGCACGCCATTGACTCCGCGACGCTGTTCGGCGTTCCCTCCGAACGCGAGAGCAGCGTAGTCAGGTCGAGCGCGTTGTAGATGCCGCACATGTCGTCCCGCTGCCCGGTCCAGATCGTCCGCTCGCTCAGCCCCAGCTCGGCTGCGAGCGTCCGCAGCCGCTCGTGGTAGTCGTGGTCTGCCCTGCCCACGAGCACGAAGCGCGATTCAGGCCGCCGATCCGCGAACAGCTGCGCCGCCCGCAGGAACGCCTCGTGGCGTTTCAGCGGGTCGAGGCCGACGGTCCCGATCAAGGTCTCGTGCTCCTCGACCTGCCACTCGGCTCGCACGCGGGCGCGCTCGCTGGGATGGGCCGTGAACTCCTGCGTGTCGATCCCATTTCTGATGATGCGCAGTCGTGCCTCCGGGACACGGATGCGGCGGGCATAGTCTCCTGCGGCGTGGGAGCTTGCAATCACGAGGTCGGCCGCGCGACCGAGCCGTTCGTGCAGACGCGCGGCAGCACGGCCGCGACGGTCCGCGGCAACGATCCCCGGGTCCTCCCACCGGAGCCCCCACACCACACGTGGTCGCGGCGGCAACCGGCCGATCAGCAGCGCGAGCAGGTTCGTCTCGACGTTGAGCCCGTAGACGACGTCGGGTCGCCGTGCACGGATCCAGGAGCCGGTGCGCGTGACGAGCCGCGGCAGATCCCAGCGACCTCGAACGCCGGCATCGAGCGTTTCGCCCGTTTCGCGCAGGCGCTGGTGGAACGGGCCTTCGTCACCGCCGAAGAACGTCGCGACGGCGATCCGGTGCCCACGCGAACCGAGGCCGGCCGCGAGAGCTGCCAGCTGGCGGTCGATACCTCCGCCGAGAATCGCACGCGTCACGAAGACGACGGTCAGAAGGCGGCGACCTTAACAGGGTGAGCCGCGCCGAGCTCACCGCCATCGTGGCGACTCGCGATCGTCCGGATAAACTGGCCGCCTGCCTGCAGGCGCTGCACCGTCAAAGGACGGACATCTCGCTCGACATTCTCGTCGTCGACGACCGCTCCCGGGATCCGGCCGCAGTCGCGCACGCGGTCGCCACCGCTCCCGGGGCGCGCCTCCTCGCCGTGTCGACGCCGGGGATCAGCAGCGCGCGTAACACCGGCGTCCTCGCGGCCCGCACGGATTACCTCGCCTTTACGGACGACGACTGCCTGGTGCAGCCGGGCTGGGGGCGGGCGCTGCTCGAACGCCTCCGCGCCGGCAATCCGCTCGTCGCTGGAAGAACACTCAGCGGCAGGACGCAGGGGGTCCTCGCCGCAGCGAGCCAGCTCGCGGCAAACGCCCCTCTGAGCTCCCGGCTGCCCACGGCGCCCGCGAGCAACCTTGCCTGCCAGCGCGAGCTCGCAGTAGAGATTCCCTTCGACGAGACGTTTCTTGACGTGGGCGGGGAGGAGCGCGATTGGACGGCGAGGCTCGCCGCGCACGGTTACGAGCTCGTGTGGGAGCCGCGCGCGGAAGTCCTCCACCTTCCAAGCCTGACGCTGAAGGATTTCTGGCGCAAGCACGTGAGCTACGGGCGCGGCGCCTACCGCTACCGGCGGCGCTACGCGGGCGGACGCCTCGAGCCGCCGCGGTTCTACGCCGATCTGGTCGGGTTGGGCTTCCAGGAAGGGCTCCCCATCGGGCTCGCCCTGTGCCTCGCGCAGGTGGCGACTGCCGTCGGCTTCGTTGCGGAAGCCCGGACGCGCCGCTAATGGCCTCGCTGTCGCCGCGGGCACGGGTCGTCGTATTCGTCGCCCTCGCGTGCGCGGCGGCAGCCGGCATCTCGATCGGGGTCACCCTCGCGACGCGAACAGACATGCAGCACAGTACGGCGAAGCCGCCGCCCTTCGTCCCTGACCCGACCGCCGGGCCGGAGGTTGCGCGCGAGGTTCGTGTAGCCCTGCAGGCGTGGCCGGCGGGCACGGTTCGCCGTTTGCGGATCCTCGCCGCGCGCTACCCGCACAGCGCCCTCGTCCAGCTCGAGCTCGGCCTTGCACTCGCGCTCTCGGGCCAGCAGGCCGACGCGACGCGGGCGTGGCAGGCGGCGGAGCGTGCCCAGCCGGATTCCCCGTCGGCCGTGCGCGCGCAGGATCTCCGGCATCCCGGCAGCGCGCCGGGCCTGCCGCCGTTCGTGCCGAGCTTCCCGCGCGTCACAAGCCCTGTCGAATCCCACCTGCTGCGGGGCGCCGCCTATCAGCAGGTCCTGCGGCCGCTCTCCGCCGAACGCGAGTTTCTCGCGGCGGTGAAGGCTGCCCCGAACGACCCCGAAGCGCTGACCGCGGCGGCCGTCGGCCTGTACGACAAGGACCGGCCCGCCCTGGCCTTCTCGCGGCTTGGCCCGCTCGCCCGCCGTTTCCCGCATGTCCAGACGGTGCGGTTCCACCTCGGGCTCCTGCTCATCTATTTCGGAGACATGCCTCGTGCTCGTCGCGAGCTGGCCCTCGCCCGTGCGCAAGGCCCACGAACACCCCTTGGAAAGAAGGCCGAAACGCTTCTTAAGGCAGGTCGAAAACCCTAGGACCATTCCACACAAAGATGAGCCGTTCGGCCTATAGCGCCCGTCCGACCTAGCTGGCACAGTGCGGCATCGCTAAAACGCCGGTCCTGGAGGGGGGAACGGAGTGAGCGCAACCGAGGTAGCCGTCGCACCGAAGACCGTCGCCGATCTGCTGGAGACGGATGACGCCAAGGCGCTCCTGGATGCCGGGCGCGAGAACGGGCACCTGAGCGCCGACGAGATCGCTGTCGCTCTCGACGAGCTCGATCTCGAGCCGGGCCAGATCGACGACTTCTACCACGCTCTCGAGGAGCTCCAGATCGAGGTCGTCGCCGTCGAGGTGGAAGAGGAGCCGCAGGTGGCGGAGCCCCGCGAGGTGTCGACCGACGCGCTCCAGCTCTTCCTCAAGGACATCGGCAAGGTCGATCTCCTCACCGCCGCTCAGGAGGTCGAGCTGGCGAAGCGGATCGAGCGTGGCGACCACGGCGCGAAGCAGGAGATGGTCGAGGCGAACCTTCGTCTCGTCGTCTCGATCGCCAAGAAGTACCGCAACCAGGGGCTGCCCTTCCTCGATCTGATCCAGGAGGGGACGATCGGCCTCGTTCGCGCGGCCGAGAAGTTCGACTACCGCAAAGGCTTCAAGTTCTCGACGTACGCCACGTGGTGGATCCGCCAGGCGGTCGCGCGAGCGCTCGCCGACAAGGCGCGCACGATCCGGATGCCCGTCCACGTGGTCGAGAAGCTGAACAAGATCGTCCGCTCCGAGCGGAAGCTCCGCGCCGAGCTCGGCCGCGAGCCCACCGCCGTCGAGATCGGCAAGGACCTCGACCTCACGGGTGAAGAGGTGGAGCACATCCGCCGCAGCGCCCAGACACCGGTGTCGCTCGAGAAGCCGGTCGGCGACGAGGACGAGTCCGAGTTCGGGCACTTCCTCACCGACGCGAACCTGCCGCTGCCGGACGAGGAAGCCGAGATCACGATGCGCAAGGAGACCCTGCGCAAGATCCTCGGCACGCTCTCGAGCAGGGAGCGCCAGGTGCTCGAGCTCCGCTACGGGCTCGACGGCCAGCACCCGAGGACACTGGACGAGGTCGGGCGGACGTTCAACGTCACCCGCGAGCGCATCCGGCAGATCGAGAACCAGAGCCTGAAGAAGCTGCGGGCCCTCGCGGACGCGATCAAGCTGCGCGACGTCGCCTGACGAACCAGAACCAGGTCCACGTAGACTCGCCGCCCGTGGCCAAGGCGTCGCTTGCGATGCCGACACTGGAGGCCGTGCCGGCTTGGCCGGCGCGGCCGTTTGGCGTCGCTTGCGATGCCGACATTGGAGGCCGTGCCGGCTTGGCCGGCGCGGCTGTTTGGCTCGTAACTAGACTCGCCGCCGATGACGCTCCCGCCAACACCTAACGCCGCGTAGTGGACGCAACCTGGCTGGACGAGCTGCGCGAGTTCATCGCGATCCCCAGCGTCAGCGCGGATCCTGCGCATTCCGATGACGTGCGCCGCGCGGCCGAATGGGTGCGCGACTTCGTCAAGCGTGCGGGTGGGACGGCCGAGCTCGTCCGGTACGGGGAGCGAGACCTGGTTATCGGCGACATCCGTGCGAACGCCAACGGGGCCGGTGCACCTACGGTGATGATCTACGGCCATTTCGACGTCCAGCCGCCGGCGCCGCTCGACCTGTGGGAGTCGCCACCGTTCGAGCTCGCCGAGCGCGACGGCTGGTACTACGCGCGCGGCATCGCCGACGACAAGGGCCAGCTCTACGCGTTGCTGAAGGCGGCCGAGCTGATGCACCGCGACAACGCCTTGCCGGTGAACATCCGCGTCGCCTGCGACGGCGAGGAGGAGATCGGCGGCCACTCGATCGTCGACTTCATCCGCGACGACGAGCGCGGCGCGGACGCGTGCATCATCTTCGACGGCGGCATGACGCGACCCGAGCAGCCGGAGTTCATGCTCGCGACACGCGGCCTGGTCGCCTTCCACATGAAGGTCAGGACCGGCGAGCGCGACCTGCACTCCGGGTACTACGGCGGCGCAGCGCTCAACGCGATTCACGTGCTGATGCAGGGCCTGTCAGCGGTAACCGCCCGCAACGGGTTGCTGCCCGATCAGCTGCGCGTCGGCCGCACGTCGCTCAGCCAACGGGAGGTCGACAGCCTGAAGGGCTTGCCCAAAGGCTGGGAGATCCTCGACGACGCCGGCGCTACGCCGCTCGACCCGAAGGCCGAGGAGGATTTCTACGACCGCACGTGGGCCGAGCCCTCGCTCGACGTGAACGGCATCCGCGGCGGCAAGCCCGAGTTCGTGAACACGACGCTGATCGTGGAGGCCGAGGCGCGCTTCACGATCCGGCTCGCTCCCGGCCAGGATCCAGACACAATCGCCGCCTCGGTGGAGAAGTTGATCAGGGCCGCCGCGCCGGAAGGGGCGCAGCTCGAGCTCCAAGTGGAGAACTCCGCAGCGCCCGGCGTGTTCTCCGCGGACTCGCCCGCAATCCAGCTCGGGCTGGAGGCGTTCAAGAAGGCGCTCGGTGTACGTCCGCTGCTCGTGCGTGTCGGCGGGACGCTCCCGATCTACCCGGCGCTCGCAGCGAAGGGCATTCCGACGATCGGGACCGGCTTCGCTCTGCGCGAGAGCAACGTGCACTCGCCGAACGAGCGGCTGCGCGTCCAGGACATCGATCGCGCCGTCGCCGCGGCGTCCGAGCTCTACCGGGGCCTGGCCGCCCTTGGCTGATCCGCGCTATCCGACAGCGATCGCCGCCGAGCTCGCGGACGATGTGCTCGAGCGGTTTCTGCACTACGTCCAGGTCGACACGCAGTCGGACGAGGACTCCGAGACGTACCCGAGCACGGCGAAGCAACTCGACCTCGGCAAGATGCTCGCCGAGGAGCTGCGCGAGATCGGGCTGGAGGACGTCGAGCTCACGGAGCACGGCTATGTCTTCGCGACGCTGCCCGGCTCGGCGGGGCCGACGGTCGGGCTGATCGCCCACATGGACACGAGTTCCGACGAATCCGGCACGAACGTGAAGCCGCAGGTCATTCGGAACTACGACGGCGCCGACATCATCTTGCCCGGGGACCCGCGCAAGGTGCTGCGCCCGAGCGAGAACCCGATCCTCGCCGAGCGGGCGGGGCACGACATCGTCACGACGGACGGCACGACGCTGCTCGGTGCGGACGACAAGGCCGGTGTCGCCGAGATCATGGGCGCGGTCGCCTACCTCGCCGCGCACCCGGAGATCGAGCACGCTCCGATCCGCGTCGGCTTCACCGTCGACGAGGAAGTGGGGCGCGGAGTCGACCACTTCGACATCGAGGAGTTCGGCGCCGACTTCGCATACACGCTCGACGGCTCAGAGATCGGCCGCATCGACGACGAGACGTTCTCGGCCTCCGAGGTGCGTATCCGGATCGAGGGCCACAGCGTCCATCCCGGCACCTCGAAGGGGAAAATGGTGAACGCCATCAAGCTCGCCGCCCGGATCGTCGAGCGTCTGCCGCAGGATGAGCGCTCGCCGGAGACGACAGAGGGTCGTGAGGGGTTCGTCCATCCCACGCGGATCAGCGGCACGACCGCCGAGGCGGAGCTGCGCTTCATCGCGCGCGACTTCGACGCGCAGAAGCTGGAGGAGCATGAGCAGCTCCTGCGCTCACTCGCGGCCGACGTCGTCGCGGAAGAGCCGCGCGCTCACGTGACGGTGACCGTAGAGGTGAGCTACCGCAACATGAAGGAGTTCCTCGATGCGGATCCCGCGGTGGCCGAGGCCGCGGACGAAGCTGCGCGGCGCACGGGCATGGAGCCCTGGCGCGAGCCGATCCGAGGCGGCACCGACGGCTCGATGTTGAGCGCGCGAGGACTACTGACGCCGAACGTCTTCACGGGCGCGCACCAGTTCCACTCCGTGTTGGAGTGGGCGTCGGTTCAGGACATGGCGGCGTCGGCCGCGACGATCGTGGAGCTCGTGAAGCTCTGGGCGGAGCCCGAGTGGCTTGGGCGGTCGGGCCTGATGCAAAATTCGGCCGGCGCCCGAATTTCACATCAGGCCCTCAGTCGGTCAAAAACGAGTGGCCGAACAGGCGCATCTCCTCGATGATCGGCAGCAACGCGGCGCCCTTCTCCGTCAGCGTGTACTCCACGCGCGGCGGCGACTCCGCGTAGCTCCGACGCACGACGAGGTCTTCGTCCTCGAGGGCGCGTAGACGCTCGGAGAGCGTGCGCGGGCTGATCCCGGCGCAGGAGTGCTCGAGCTCGGAGAACCGGCGCGGCCCTTCGGAAAGATCATGCACGAGGAGGGCGGTCCACTTCGCGCCGATGATCGCCGCGCACGCTGCGACGGCGCACGACGTCGACTCGTGGACGGGGTTCATGGTCCGCATTGCTTTCCGAATTGTAGTCAGCTGCGGAAGGGCTGAGGAGTTGCATCGATCTTGGGGATGGCGAAGCGCGCGATGGTGCCGAATCCCGGTGCGGGCTTGCAGGCCTGGGCCACGCCGGCGTCGCAGGCGACCGACAGGAAGATGAAGGCGTCCTCCATCGAAAAGCCCCATTCGTCGACCAGGAACCGGGCTGCCTCCTCCGAGACGAGCCTCAGCGCGTCGTCATAGTCGTCAGCCGTCGCGTGCGGAACCCAGCGGTCCGCGAGCTCCGTCACCGGCCACGTGCCCTGCTTTCCCTTCAGCAGGTCGAACCGGATGTCGACCTCGCCGGCGATCTCCACTCCGGTGAAGCAGATTTCGCCGTCGCCCATCGAGGCGTGCATGTCGCCGACCGCGAACATGCCGCCGGGTTGCCGCACGGGGAAGTACATGCGGGCGCCTTTCCCGTGCAGGTGATCGTCGAGGTTGCCTCCGTGCGGTCCGGCCAGGCCGTTGCCCAGCGTTTCGCCGTCGGTGGCCACGCCGACGACGCCGACCATCGGCCGGGCCGGAAAGCGCACGCGCTCGTTCATCTCGATCCAGCCGTCCTTCACTCGGAACAGTCGAGTCACCGGCGCTTCGACCTGGTCGATCAGCTGCCCGAAGCCGGGGATCAGGCAGGCAAAGCCGATCTCGATCGGCCGTATCTCGAGGATCTCCGCAACGAGTGAGTCACCGGGCTCCGCGCCCTTGATCGCGACCGGGCCCGTGGCGCTGTTGACGCGCTCGAAGTCGATCTCGGTGACGAGGTCGTCCTCGCTCGTGATCTGCCCGGTGAAGCAGTCGTTCGTCTCGAACGTGACGGTGTCGCCGGGCTCGACCTCGAGCACAGGCTCGAGGTCGGGCCCGAACGCCCAGATGATCTCGTCACGGCCGATCCTGTGGTCGACCGCGACCGCCATTACGCCCGCATCGTCGCGGGTGCCGCGTCCGGTGCCACCGTCTCGTCCTCGACGTAGACGCGGTCCATGTCTCGCAGCCGGTCGGGATACTTCATGTAGAGGAAGAACGTGAGCGCGATGCCGATGCCGACCCAGGCGAGAGCGGCCCAGTTCGCGTACTTGATCGGGTACGTCGGCGGGAACTTGACGTACTCGTAGTAGAGCGGGAAGAAGAACAGCACGGCGCCTGCTGCCGGAACGAGGCCGTGCAGGAACCAGTTGAACTCGGAGCGGCGCTTCGTCCAGTAGTGCCACACGCAGCCGAGGCAGATCAGGATGTAGACGATCACGACGACGATGACCGCGAGCGTTGCGATCAGCGCAAAGCCGACGAGCGGTCCCCACTTCCAGCCGAGGAGCAACGCGGCCACGACCGCGAAGACGGTCATCCAGACGATCGCGATGTACGGCGTCTTGAAGTCCGGGTGCGTTCGCGCGAGAGGCCGAGGCGCGAGCCGATTACGCGCCAGTGCGTAGAACACCCGCGTCGCCGCGTTGACCGCCGCGTTCGAGTTCGCCGCGATCGAGTTGCAGATCGCGACGAACACCAGCACCCAGGCTCCGGCCCAGAACGTTTTGCCGAGCGCACGCCACGGATCGGCGCCCGTCGCCTGGTCGACGAAGCCGTTGAAGCCGGCGCCGAAGACCCACGCATACGCGGCCAGCACGTAGAAGAGGCCGATCGCGAGCGCCGAGCCGACGACCGCGCGCGGGATCGTGTAGCGCGGGTGCTTGGCCTCCTCCCCGAGCGGCGCAGCCGCTTCGAACCCAATGAAGGCGAGGATCGCAAAGACCATGCCGCGGAAGACGCCGTTCCACCCGCCCACGGCGTGATGCGGGTTGAACGGCTGCAGGTTCAGGTCGCCGACGTTCGACAGCAGCATCCAGACTGCGAGCGCGCCGAAGACCGCGATCTCGAAGGCGCCGAGGATGACACCGGCCGTCGTGGAGATGCGGATGTCGCGATAGGTCAGCAGGAACACGATCACTGCCATCAGGAGCGCCCAGATGACCCACTGGCCGGACCAGTGCCAGCCGGCCTCGCTCGACATCACCTCGCGCATCGCCCAGCCGAACTCGAGGTAGAGGAACGGGGCCACGAGCGGCTCGAAGAGGATGAACAGCCAGGCGACGTTGAAGCCGGCCCACGGCCCGAGCGAGCGCGCCGCGTAGGTGTAGAGGCCGCCTGCCGAGGGCTCGAGCTTGGCCAGCTGGCCGATCGCGGTGGCCGCGCACAGGCAGGCAACCAGCGCTAGCAGCACGGACAGCGCAAGCGCTTGCCGTGAGAACGGCACCGAGATGTAGATCGAGTAGGCGACCGCCGCAGCGGGTGCCATGTGCGTGATCGACTGGAACAGCACCTGCGGCAGCCCAATCGAGTGCACCCGCAACCGATCGAAGGATGAGGAAACCGAGCCAGCTTCCATCGAGGACGCCCTCCTGATCTTGGATTTACCCCGCGCGATCGTCTCCGATCTCGCCGGGCGATGCAAGCGGGTGCCCTAGTCCCAGGGAGGCGGGTTGTGTACCCAGCGACCGCCGAGCATCGTGGCGAAGACGTTGACTTCCGGAAGATCCTCGGGCTCGAGCTCGAAGGGGTCGCGATCGACGACCACGAGGTCGGCGAGGAAGCCCGGGAGGAGCTTCCCGCGGCGATGTTCGTCCCGCGCGAGCCAGGCCGGATTGACGGTCGTCGCCTGGAGGGCGTCGTCGAGCGTCAGCCGCTGCTCGGGGCGCCACGGCCCGCGCTCGTCGATCGTCCGCAGGACGCCGGCACAGACGCCCGCCCAGGGGTCGAGCTCCTCGATCGGCGCGTCCGAGCCGTTCGCCAGCAGGGCGCCGGAGTCCCGGAGGGAGCGGTAGGCGTAGGCACCCGCGGTCTTTCCGGCCCAGAAGCGGTCGGCGAGGTCGCGGTCGGAGGGTGCGTGGCTGAACTGGACCGACGCGGCGACGCCGAGCTCCGCGAAGCGGGGGAGATCCTCCGTCGCGAGCAGCTGTGCGTGCTCGATGCGGTGACGGAGGCCGAGCGGCCGCCACTCGGCACGAGTCTCTTCGAAGGCGTCGAGTGCTTCGCGGTTGGCGAGATCGCCGATCGCGTGGACTGCGACCGGGAGGCCGGCCTGCGCGCCGCGGCGGATGATCTCGGCGAGCTGTTCCCTGCTCGTGATCTGGACGCCGGTGCCGTCGAGCATGCGGGCCGTCTGCGAGCCGAGGGTTCCGTCCATGAACGCCTTCAGGTATCCGATGCGCACGAGGTTGTCGCCGAAGCCGCTGCGGATGCGCAGCTCGGCGAGCTCGTCCACCTGCTCCGCCGGAATCGATTGCCAGACGCGCAGGTGGAGCGAGCCTTCCTCGCGGAGGCGCTGCCAGACGCCGAGGGCGCCGAGCCAGCCGTCCTTGTCGTGCACCGCGGTGACCCCGCGCGCAATTGCGATGCGGACTCCTTCACGCGAGGCGTCGACCATCTCGTCCTCCGTTGGCCGGACGTGCATGTCGCGGAAGTGCCAGGCGCATTCCTCACGCAGCACGCCCGTCGGCTCCCCCCGCTCGTCCCGCACGACGATGCCGCCCTCGGTCTCGAGGTCGCCGTTTGCCCGAGCGAGGGCCGCGGAATTCAGCCAGAGCGAGTGGTAGTCGCGCGCCATCAGCGCGGTGGGCGTGTCGCCGGTGACGCGGTCGAGTGCTTCCTTCGTCGGCTCGGTCGGAGGAGACCAGTCTCCGGCCCGCCAGCCCATGCCGCGGAGCCAGCGCCCCGGCTCGACCTCCTGTGTCGCAGCCGCCACGCGCTGCAGCGCCTCGTCCAGCGAGGCCGTTCCTTCCAGCCGGACCTGGCGTTGCGCGAGCGCCCACGTCGGGAAGTGGACGTGCGAGTCGTTGAGGCCCGGCAGGACACAGCGCCCACCCAGGTCGACGTGGTCGGGGCTCGCGAGCGCGGTCTCGTGCGTCCCGACGGCGCCTGCGATCCGGTCGCCGGCGATTGCGAGCGCGCGGGCGACGGGCAGCGTCGGCTCCATTGTCCGCACGACCCCGTTCTCGAGGATCACCCGGGAGACTGTAGACGTCACCAGAAACTAGACTCCCGACGTGGCGTACGAGCCGCTGACCGAGGAGCAGCGCGAGATCCGCGATCTCGTCCGTCAGCTCGCGCGCGAGCGGATCGCGCCGAGGGCGGCGGAGATCGACGAGAGCCACGAGTTTCCCTGGGACGTCGTGGAGCTCTTCCGGGAGAACGACCTCTTCGGGCTCCTCTTCGACGAGGAGTACGGAGGCCTCGGGACCGGGACGCTCCTGGCGCTCGTCGCGATCGAGGAGGTCTCGAAGGTCTGTGCCACGAGCGGCCTGATCCTCGCGGTGCAGGAGCTCGGCTCGCTCGGCCTCAAGCTCGCGGGCAACGAGGAGCAAAAGCAGCGCTACCTGCCGCGCCTCGCGTCCGGAGAGTGGCTCTGCGCATATGCGCTCACGGAGTCCGGCTCCGGGTCCGACTCGGCGGCGATGCGCACGACGGCACGGCGCGAAGGTGACGAGTACGTCCTGAACGGATCCAAGCGGTTCATCACCAACGCGGGCGTCGCGCACCTGTACACGGTGTTCGCGAAGACCGATCCCGACGCGGGGTACCCGGGGATCTCCGCGTTCGTCGTCGAGGCGGACACGCCCGGGTTCGAGGTGGCGCGCGTCGAGCCGAAGATGGGGATCAGAGGGTCGACGACGGGCGAGCTCGTCTTCGATGACGCGCGGGTGCCGGCGGCCAACCTGCTCGGCGACGAGGGAGAGGGGTTCAAGATCGCGATGCGTATCCTCGACCGCTCGCGGCCGGGCGTTGCGGCGCAGGGGTTGGGCCTGGCGCAGGGCGCGACCGACTATGCGCTCGAATATGCGAAGACGCGGGAGACGATGGGCAAGCCGATCGGCGAGCACCAGATCATTGCCGCGATGCTTGCGGACATGGAGACGAAGTGCGAGGCGGCGCGCGGGCTCCTGTACAAGTTCGGCTCGGCCGTCGACGAGGGAATCGACGGGTCGGAGCTGACGAAGCTCTCCGCGATGACCAAGCTCTACTGCACGGACGTGGCGATGGAGGTGACCACGGACGCGGTCCAGGTGCTCGGCGGCTACGGCTACATCTCCGAGTACCCGCTCGAGCGGATGATGCGGGATGCGAAGATCACGCAGATCTACGAGGGGACGAACCAGATCCAGCGGCTGGTGATCGCGCGCGAGATGCTCAAGGAGCAGCGTGCGTTCTTGCTTGCCGGCGTTAGCTAATTAGGAGGAGCCATGAAGCGCAGCTTCGGCCCAATCAGCATCCTGGCCTTGATCGCAGCCCTGGCCGTGGTCGGGACAGTTGGGGCGGCCTCGCCGGTCAAGGGGTCGTTCAAGTACTGCAGCGACCCGACCTTTCCGCCCATGGAATACAAGACCACGAGCGGCAACGCGATCGGCTTCGACATCGATCTCGCGAACGCGATCGGAAAGTTCTGGAAGGTGAAGGCGAAGCTGGTCGAGACCGCCTTCCCCGGTCTGTTGCCCGGACTGGATTCCAAGAGGTGCAACATGGTCATCAGCGGGATCTTCATCACCCCGGACCGGCTCAAGAAGGACCCGGCGGTTGGGTACATGAAGACGCACCGCGCGCTCGTCGTCCAGGGCGGGAATCCGAAGTCGATCAAGGGCCCGAACGACCTGTCCGGAAAGGTCGTCGCGGTGCAGGCCGGCACGAAGTACGAGGAATACCTCAAGGCCCTCAACGATGAGTTCAAGTCCTCCGGCCGGGCGCAGTTCACGCTGCAGAGCTACCCGGGCGACACCGATGCCGTCGCACAGCTCCTGATCGGCCGGGCCGACGCCGTCCTCACGCAGGACACGTCGGGTGCGTACCAGAAGAAGCAGCACCCAGGAAAGCTTGCGCTTGCGTATCTCTTCCCCGAGACGGACTCGTTCGGGATCTACTACCGCCCAGCGGACAAGAAGCTCGGCACCGCGCTTCGCTCTGCGATCAAGACGCTGAAGAAGAACGGGACGCTGAAGAAGATCGCGGCCAAGCATCAGATCCCGGCGGCCGACGTGAAGTAGCTCGCGGTTGCGGGTGCTCGCCAGCTTCGACACCCACATCTTCTGGGAAGCGCTCACTTCCGGCCCGTACCGGAACGGGGCGCTTCTCGCTCTCGAGCTGACGCTCGTCTCGCTGTCGGCTGCCTGCGTGATCGGGTTCTTTCTCGCGTTGGGGCGGAGCAGCCGCTTCCGCTGGGTCCGAGGGCTCGTGTTCCTCTACAGCTGGATCTTCCGGGCGACGCCGACGCTGCTGCAGCTGCTTTTCATCTGGAACGCGCTGCCGCAACTCTGGCCCGTCTTCTCGGGGAGCTGGTTCAAGCCGTTCCTTGCGGCGTTCATCGCGCTGTCGCTGAACGAGGCCGCGTACATGTCGGAGATCATCCGCGCCGGGCTCCTGTCGGTTGACCCGGGGCAGGAGCTCGCCGGGCGTGCGCTCGGCATGACACGCCCGCGGATCCTGCGGCGGGTGATCGTGCCGCAGGCGATCAGGATCATCATCCCGCCGACCGGGAACGAGTTCATCACGCTGCTCAAGCTGACGAGCCTCGCGTTCGTGATCTCGCTCCACGAGCTGCTCACCGCGGCGCAGGTGCGCGCTTCGGCCGACTTCCGCTATCTGGAGGCCTACAGCGCCGCGGTGGTCTACTACCTCGCGATCGTCAGCGTGCTGATGGTCGTGCAGGCATACCTCGAGCGGCGCTTCACGTGGAGCTCCGCGGGGCGAGGGCGACGTGTTCCGGTCTCCGCGGTCGCCCAGGATGCCCGATGAGTGACGTCGTTCTGCGTGCGGAGGGCGTGCACAAGTCCTACGACGGGCTCGAGGTGCTGCGGGACGTGTCGATCGAGGTCGGGCGCGGTGAGGTGAAGGTGATCATCGGGCCGTCCGGTTCCGGGAAGTCGACCTTGCTGCGGTGTCTCGCGTTGCTGGAGCCGGTGGATTCCGGCTCGGTCTACCTGGAGAGCAACCGCCTGAGTGACCTGCGGGAGAAGCAGCTTGCGGCGCACCGGTCCGAGGTCGGCATGGTCTTCCAGCGCTTCAACCTCTTCCAGAACATGA
>JBGPYI010000097.1:0-7955 GCA_041493175.1 Gaiellaceae bacterium
CACCTGCAGGTACTGGTAGGCGAGCAGCTTCGGGTCGGCGTCGCCCTCGTGGATCGCGCGGAAAACCGTGTCGATCGCCTTTGCCTGCCCCTCGGCCTGCAGGATTGCCGCCTGCCGTTGCCCTTCCGCCCGGAGAATCGAGCTCTGTTTCTCCCCCTCCGCAGTGAGAATTTGTGACTGCTTCACGCCTTCGGCGGTGAGAATCGCAGCGCGCTTCTCCCGGTCGGCGCGCATCTGCTTCTCCATCGTCTCCTTGATCGACGAAGGCGGATCGATCGCCTTCAGCTCGACGCGATTGACGCGGATCCCCCACTTCCCGGTCGCCTCGTCGAGAACACCGCGGAGCTGGTTGTTGATCTCGTCGCGCGAGGTCAGCGTCTTCTCGAGCGCCATGCCGCCGATGACGTTTCGTAGCGTGGTGACCGTGAGCTGCTCGATTCCCTGGATGTAATTCGCGATCTCGTACGTCGCGGCCTTGGCATCGGTGACCTGGAAGTAGATGACCGTGTCGATGCTGACGACGAGGTTGTCCTCGGTGATGACCGGCTGCGGTTCGAACGAGACAACCTGCTCTCGGAGGTCCATCAGGCCCCGCACGCGGTCGACGAACGGCACGACGATCGCGAGCCCGGGCGTGAGCGTGCGCGAGTACCGCCCAAGGCGCTCGACGACCCCGGCCCGCGCCTGAGGCACGATGCGAACTGTCCGGGCAAGAATGAGCAACACCACGCCCGCGACGACGAGCAGAACGATCAACCCAGCCATCTCTTCACCTTTCTACTCGTAGACGAGAGCTGTCGCTCCCTCGATCTTGACGACTTCGACACGCGTGCCGGGCTCGAGGACCTGATCCTCCATGTACGCCCGCGCCGACCACTCTTCGCCGCCGATCCGCACTCGGCCACCGTTCACGTCGACGCGCTGGAGGACGACCGCCTTCGTCCCTTCCAGCGCGGCCGTCCCGGTACGGAGCGCGGCCGGCATATGCAGATGGCGCCTTGCAATCGGCCGCAAGAACAAGACCGTCGCGATCGACCCGGCGATGAACGCCACCAGCTGAGCCACGACGCCGACTCCGACGAGGGCGACGACGGCGGCGGCGACGGCTGCGAGCGCCACCGGGCCGAGGAAGAACATCCCCGGCGTGAAGATCTCGCCGACGGACAGGAGGACTGCCGCGATCGCCCAGATCAGCCAGGCAGGCACGATCAGATCGTAGATGCCTTCAGGTGGGCCGCGCGAGGCCCAGCGCCGCGGGCAGGCCGTACAGGTCAGTCAGTCGCTCGTCGACGTCTGGGTGGCGCTCCTCGCGGTCGATCAGGATGGCTCGCATCCCCAGCGCCAGCGCGCCCTCGATGTCCTCTTCGAGCGAGTCGCCGACCATGACCGCGTCCTCGGGCGTCACGCCGAGCGCGACAAGGGCCGCCTGGAAGATCGTCGGGTGCGGCTTCACGCGGCCGTGCGAACGGGAGTCGACGATCGCGTCGACCTCGAGCCGGTGGTGTGTGACGAACTCGGTCAGATCGCGAATGCCGTTCGAGACCACGGCAATGCGGAGCTCGGCGCGCCTCAGCTCTTCGAGCACCGGCAGGACGTCCTCGAACAGCTCGAAGTTCTCCGAAACGCCCCAGCCTTCCTCGACCTCCGTCGCGCACTCGCTCGCGATTACCTCAGGGCCGCCCATGCCGATGAAGATCTCCTCGGTGAAGCGATGCCAGATCGACTCGTCGTGCAGCAGTTCCGGATGACGCTTGAGGTTGAGGACCGCAGCCTCGCGCGCATCGTCGTAGCGGTTCGTGTCGAGCGTGATGCCGTGGCGCGCGGCGATGCGCGCGTAGCGGTCCGCGGAGAGCTCGGGCCCGGGACGGCAGAGCGTGAAGTCGACGTCGAAGAGGACTGCTCGGAGACTCACCGAGCCTCCAGCAGCCAGCGTGCGACGTCGATGTGCTCGGGTACGTCCACACCCCAGGCGATCGTCTGGGCGACGCACCAGCCACGCGCGCGGTCGGGGTCGAGCCCGAGCTCGGCGGTGAGGCGATCCAGCCGGTGGAGCACCTCGGCTCGCCCGTGACGGAGCTCCGCCCCGCGGACGACCGGTGCGATCCCGAACTCCCGCTCGCCCACCAGCGGCTTCGGGTCGATGGCGAGCCACGGTTCGCGTTCGGCTGAGAGGACGTTCAACGCGTGCAGGTCCTGATGCAGGAGCACCTGCTCGCCCTGCGTCGGAGCAAGCTCGTCGACCGCATCGATCGCAGCATCGACGAGAGCGCGTTCGAACGGACGACCCGCCTGCTCCCACTCATGCGGCAGCGACTCCATCCACAGCCAAGCCTCCTCCTCCAACGCGTGGAACGGAGCTCCCGCGGTCTTCCAGAGGCGTGGCAGGAGCCCGACATAGACGTCGAGGGCTGCATCGAGCTCGAGCGTGGACAGGAATGCCCCCGGCTCGCAGCGCTCGAGCAGCAGCGCCGTCCCGTCGGTGTTGCGCCGGAGCAGTCTGGCCGCTCCGGCCCCGTCCCAGAGTTCGAGCGCCTCTGCCTCGTACTCGGATTCGCGGTGGGGCCAGATGAGCTTCAGCGCCGCGGGCGTACCGTCCGACAGGCACACACGGACGGCGTGACCCGCCCATCCGCCTGTGTACGACTCGCCCACCTCCAGGTCCCATTCCTCCGCGCGTCGAACGAGGAGATCGGGAACCTGTTGGCGCCACTCGCCGAGCGTCAGACTCGCGTCGGCCACCGGTACGCGTTCGGCTGCCTGTTCGCGAGCGACGGCAGCTTCGCGCGAATGTTCTGCAGGTGCGCACGATCGAGCTCGGCGACGATCACCGTTTCCTCGTCCGGCGCCTGCGCGACGACAACGCCCCATGGGTCGGCGATGAGCGAGCGCCCGTACGCCGGCTTGCCCGGCAGCGTCTCGCCGATCTGAGCGGCGGCGACGACGTAAAGCTGGTTCTCGATCGCCCGCGCGCGCAAGAGAACGTGCCAGTGATCCTTGCCGGTCGGCGTCGTGAAATGCGCGGGCACCGTCACGAGCTCGGCACCTTCGAGGGTGAGGATGCGGTACAGCTCCGGGAAGCGCACGTCGTAACAAATCGAGAGCCCGATCTTCCAGTCTTCGACGTCCGCCACGACCGGCTCGTCGCCCGG
Source organism: Gaiellaceae bacterium (assembly GCA_041493175.1). Taxonomy (GTDB): domain Bacteria; phylum Actinomycetota; class Thermoleophilia; order Gaiellales; family Gaiellaceae; genus 3-1-20CM-4-69-9. The sequence continues at coordinate 3,150 of JBGPYI010000097.1, forward strand.
CTCCTCCGCCTCGGACTCCCGGTAGACGACACCGCCGACCTCCACGTCGAACAAGTGGATCTTGCGGTACGTCGCAACGATGTGTCCTTCAGGGTCGAAGACGAGACTCGTGTTCGAAAGCTTTTCGCGTCCTTCGCGACGCTCCGCGATCGAGCCGCCGACGAGCGTGATCCCGTGCGCGCGCGCCCACTCCGACATGGCGGCCACGGACTCGCCGCGTTCGAGCGGCTCGGCGGTTGCGTGGTACACGGCGGCGTCGCCGATCGCGTTCCACTTCTCGGGCAGCACGACGACGTCGGCGCCGGTAGCGGCGGCTTGCGCGACGAGACGCTCGGCTTTCTCGAGGTTCGCCGCCTTGTCGGCGCGACTCGTCATCTGCACGGCCGCGACGCGGATCCGATCCGGCATACCCGCAGGATAGCTTTGCGTCGGTGAGCGGACTGACCGCGGGGGAACCGTGGTTCCCCCGCATCCAGTCGGGGTGCCCAGATTCGAACTGGGGACCTCTCCGACCCGAACGGAGCGCGCTACCAGGCTGCGCCACACCCCGAGGCGGCAAAGAGTAGCCGCTCTCGGCACAGATCGGCTACATCTGTCCGGCTATGTTGCCTCTATCGACAACTGGAGGGCAGCGCGCATGAACAGCGTGATCTTGATCGGAAACCTTACGACGGACGTCGAGCTTCGGGAGTTCGGCACGGAGAAGCGACTCGCGACGTTCGGGCTCGCAGTCGACCGTGGCGGAAAGGACAGCGAGACCGACTTCTTCCGGATCTCGGTCTGGGACCGGCAGGCCCAGCTCTGCGCCGACTATCTCGCGAAGGGCCGGAAGATCGCGCTCGAGGGACGACTGCGGTACAGCACGTGGGAGGAAGAGGGAAAGAAACGAAATGCCGTCGAAGTCGTCGCGTATCGCGTGGAGTTCCTGTCCGCGCCGGCAGGCTCAGGTGCGGAGGTGGTGCCGTTCGAGGCCGCCGCCGCCTGAGGCGCCGCTTGCGGTGCCTCGTGGAGGCCGCACGGGCTTTGCCCGGGCGGCCGTCTCAACGCCAACCTCGGTCAGCGACCATCGCTGCGATCGCTTCCGAATCGCGTAAGAAAGTCCTCGATCGCTGTGTTGCAGGCGTCCGGACGCTCGCCGATCAGCAGGTGTCCGCAGCCGGGAATCACCCGCAGGCGCGCGCGTAGCCGTCGTGTGTACTCGAAGGCGTCGTCGAGCGGCAGCTGCACGTCTTCGGCGCCCCAGAGGACGAGCACCGGGCAACGAACCGCCTCGAGCTCCTTCCGCGGATCGTCCACGCGGAGCGCCTGCCAAGCGCTGTCCACGTCGGTATGCAGCAGGTGGGGCGCGAGGAATCCCTCGACCGCTTCGTCGGTCAAGCCGACCGGATCTGCAACCGACACGACCCCGAACACGAGCCGGCGCAGGAGTGGCGAGCGCGACACCCGCCCGCGATAGCGCGCAGCGAGACGGCCGGGCCGGATCGTGCTGAACAACGACAGCAGCTGCTGCCGCCAGACGTTCCCGACGCTGAGACCCGCCGCAGCTGCGAGCACGAGAGCGGGAACGTCCTCTGGCCGGCGGAGCGCCATCCGCAGCACGATCATCCCTCCGAGCGAGTGGCCGACGACCGGCGCCGGCAACATGCCTTCGCGCTCGGCGACGAGAGCTACCCGGTCGGCGAACGGCTCGAGGCCGGCGACCGCCGGCAGGGCTGTGGAGCCGCCGTGCCCGGGCAGGTCCGGCACCAGCAGCCTGTGACGCCTCATCAGGAGCGGCGCGAGCTCGGTCCAGTTCGCCGCCGCGCCTCCGAGACCATGGACGAGGATGAGTGGCGGCCCCTCCCCGCCCACGAAATACCGCATCCGCACGCCCTTGATCTCGACGAAGCGCTCCTCCAAACCAGGCAGTTTTGCGTCCGTCATGAAGGACGATTATCCTTCGGAGCGATGACTGCTTTGCCAAGGCGCCGACTCGGCGGCGCCGCCAATAGGCCAGATGGACTCCGCCCGTGTGGTCGGCTCGGAGCGGCCCGTTGAATCCGGCACCGACATGTGGAGGCTCGACTTAGCCCGCTGAGCGCATTTTGCGCCGGCGGGCTTTTTCGTACGACAAAGAGAGGAGCGTCGATGGCGAACCACCTAACGCCCGAGGAGCTGTCGAAGGAACTCGGGATCGACCGCGAGGAGGTCATCCGCGTCTGCGTCGAGGAAGGCGTGCCCATCTACCAGGGCAAGATCGACAAGACACTGTTCCAGGCGCAGCTCGAGGCGCTGGGGGTTTTGCAGAAGCACTGAGTTCGGCGGGGGAACTGAGTTCCCCCGCAACCCCTCTCTCCGTGGACTTTCGTCCACGATCGTCGTAGCGTTCGGCTGTGCCCGACGTTCCCTGGTCGCCGGTTGCGTGGTGGCGCGCAATCGTCAGAAACTGGCACGCGGAAGGCCCAGTCGAGCCGCGCGAGCGGCGCGGCTACTGGTTCTGGGGACCGACCATCCTCATCATCCTGGCCGTCGAGTTGCTCGGCGCGCTTTCCTCGACGTTCAAGAACAAGATCCCGTGGCCGACAATCTCGGCGACGGTCGGTCACCTCGAGAAGCGATGGGACTGGGTCGGCGTGATCGTGGTCGGCGTGATCACAGCGACAGCCTTCCAGGCTCTGGCCTACAAGGCCGGCGCGCGCACCGCCACCGGACGGGCGCAGCGGCCGGGCGCACCGCCGGCGCAGCGAAGCGGCTACAACTGGCTGTTCGTCTTGATCCCGGGCCTGATCGCCCTTGGGCTGGCGATTGCGTTCGGCGCGAGCAAGATCCAACTGGGTTACGCGATCTACGGCGTCCTCGCCGTGTTCGGCATCGGCGTTCCCAGCGTGCTCGCGTTCGTGCTGAACAAGGAAGTCCGATTTCCGACCCTGTTCTTCACCCTCGACCGTCTGCGGCGACGCTTCCATGCGGCCGCGCTGATCCTCGTCACCGGCCTTGCGATTCTCGTCGTCCATCTCGCGTTCTATCCGTGGCCGGACATCACGCACGAGTCAGCCAGCTTCGCGGGACTGACCGCGCAGAAGGCCCGCGACAGGGCTGAGCGAGAGGTCGGGCAGCGCCGCGGATCGCTGCCCCAGCTCCAGTACTCCACCCAGAGCCGAGCCGTTTCCGACGGAAGCGATGTTTGGCTGGTCTACTTCCGCACGGCGAGCGGCGCATCCTCCGCATGTGTCGTGACCCTGACCCGCGAGTCGGTCGACACGACCGAAGCCTGCTCGAAGTGAGCCTCTAGGCCGACTTACGCGCGGGTGCGCGCCTTGAAGCCGTACCGTTCTTCGCACTCTTCTTCGGCGCGGCGGCCTTCGTCGTCTTGCGGCCCTTCGCCTCGGCGACGCTGCGCTTCAGCGCTTCCAGCAGATCCACGACCGGCGCGTCGGGCACGGGCTCCGGCTTCGCGATCTCCTGGCCGTCCAGCTTCGCCTCGAGCAGCTGACGTAGATCGCTGCGGTACTGGCTCACGAGCTCGGACGGGTCGAACTCGCCGACGAGGCTCTGCATCACCTGCTGGGCGAGATCGAGCTCGGCCTTCTTCACCTCGGTGCCGGCGACTGCCTCCTCGATCTCCGCCTGCGAGCGCACATCCTCGGCGAGGAAGAGCGTCTCGAGCACGAGCGCGTCGCCCTTCGGGCGGATGAGCGCGAAGTACTCCGCGCCGCGCAGAACGAAGCGGCCGATCCCTCCCATCTCCGCCTGCTTCATCGCCTCGAGCAGAAGCACGTAAGGCCGGCGCTGCGCGGGCGCCTGCGCAGGCGCGAGGTAATACGTGCGGTCGAGGTAGACCGGATCGACCTCGTCGAGCGGGACGAACCGCGTGATCTCGATGGAGCGTGACTCGTCGTGCTGCGCGATTGCCTCGAGGTCCGCGTCCTCGACCACCACGAACTCGCCCTTGGCGACCTCCCAGCCCTTGACGATCTCGTCCGGCCCGACCTCGCGCTCGTGGGTCGGGCACCAGCGCTTCTGCCGGATCGGGGTCTTGCACTCCCGGTGGAGCGTGCGGAAGCTGACGTCCGACTGCTTCGCCTTGGGCGTGGTCGCCAGGGCCAGGCCAACAGGAATGTTGACCAGCCCGAAAGAGATGGATCCGTTCCAGATAGTGCGCATGGCCGCCTTGGAATTGTAGAGGGACCGGGCTGTTTCGCCCTCGGGTAGGGCTTCCCTGCAAATTACGATGGGGCCGTGGCGACCACTACTACGACCACCGGGACGCGGACGATCGCCCGCCTGTGGCAGGACGCCGTTGCCCGGGAACTCGAGAGCCCTGCCTACCTGGTCCAGGAGGGCGAGGCCTGGCGGCCCGTGTCCTGGGCGGAGGCCGCCCTGGCGGTCGACGAGATCGCCCACGGCCTGCTCGCCCTCGGAGTGCGGAAAGGGGACGCGTTCGCGATCCTCGCCTCGACCCGGCTCGAGTGGGTGCTCTTCGACTTCGCGCTCGGGCTGATCGGCGCGGTCGGCGCTCCGATCTACATGAACAACTCGCCGAAGGACGCGCAGTACGTCGCCGAGCACTCCGAGGCCGTCGGCGTGCTCTGCGAGGACGAGGAGCAGCGCGCGAAGCTCGACGGGCTGGAGCTCGAGCACGTGCTGACGTTCGCCGACCTCCCCGCGCTGCGGGAGCGAGGCCGCGCGCACGCTGCCGAGCATCCCCGAGCGGTCGAAGATGCCGCCGCCGCGATCGACGAGAACGATCTCTTCACCTTCATCTACACCTCGGGCACTACCGGGCCGCCGAAGGCCTGCATGATTCTGCACCGCAACTACTACGCG
>JBGPYI010000081.1:0-8530 GCA_041493175.1 Gaiellaceae bacterium
TCCGCTACCGCGACCGCGCGCGAGCGACCTCCCCACCCCCGGCCTGCACGCGGTATACGCTCGACGCTGACCGGCGCACGTTGACGGCCGCTGAAGCGCCAGTCCGGCCGTGAACACCAAGAGGAGGAGAGAGATGACGAAGCGGAGCCTGGCAGCGGTCGCGATAGCTGCTTCTGTACTGGCGGTGGCATTGGGAGCCTCGCTGACTCGGAGCTCTGCCGCGAAGAGCGGCGGAACCTTCAGGGTCGGGACGAGCTCGCGCATCGACTCGCTCAACCCGTACGTGGCGTTCAACCAGGACGCCTACTCCACCTTCGAGTACATCTACCCCTTCCTCATCCAGTACGACTCCAGCAATCTCCGCTACGCACCTGACTTCGCGCTCTCCTGGACGCAGTCCAAGGATGGCAAGACGTGGACGTTCAAGACCGTCGCGAACGCGAAGTGGTCAGACGGCAAGCCGCTGACCGCTGCGGATGCCGCCTGGACGATCAACACCGACATCAAGTACAAGGACGGCGGGGCAGCGAATGCCGCGGGGCTCATCGCGCACATCAAAGGCGCGAACGCGCCGAACCCGACGACACTCATCGTCCACTACGCCGCCCCGGCAGGCAACGTCCTCGGCCAGTTCCAGCAGTTCGCGATCCTGCCGAAGCACGTCTGGAGCAAGTACACCGGACACAAGGGCGCCGACCTGAAAACGTTCACGAACAAAGCGCCGGTCGTCGGTGCAGGCCCCTTCAAGCTGGTCAAGTTCACGAAGGACGCGATCGCACTCTTCCAGCGCAACGACTCGTTCTACGGTCCGAAGCCCCAAGCCGACGGGTTCGGGCTGCGCATGTTCTCGAATGACGACGCACTCGTGACCGCGCTCAAGACGCACGAGATCGATGCGATCGAGGACGTGCCGGCCACGGCGATCAAGACCCTCGACAAGGCGGGCTTCGGGATCAAATCGGTCCCCGGCGTGGACCAGACGGACTTCATCCTCAACTCGAATCCCAAGAAGCCCAAGAACCGCGAGCTCCTGAGCCCGAAGCTGCGAGAAGCGTTCGACCATGCGATCGACCGGAACCGAATCGTCCGCGTCGTCTTTCTCGGGAGGGCGACGCCCGGCGTTTCGATCATCCCGCCGGCGACCGGGGACTGGTACGACCCCAGCCTCAAGCCCGTGTCGTTCGATCTCGGAAAGGCGAACAAGATCCTCGACGGGCTCGGCTACAAGAAGGGCGCAGGCGGCATTCGCAAGGCGAACGGGCACGCAATGTCCTACCAGGTGATCACACCCACGGACCTTTCGAGCGTCGACCGGACATTCCAGATCATCCAGTCCGACTTCCGCAAGATCGGAGTCAAGCTGGCGCAGAAGGCACTCGATTCGAGCGCCGCGTTCGACGCGATCACCGCTCCCGGTACCAAGTATCTGAACTTCGACCTCGCGATGTGGGACTGGGTGGCTCTGATGGATCCGGACTTCATGCTTTCGGTCGTGACGTGCGCACAGTTCGGCGGCTGGAGTGACAGCGGCTTCTGCGACAAGAAGTACGACCGGATGTACAACCAGCAGCAGCTGACGCCGGATCTGGGCAGACGCCGCCAGATCGTGCGGGACATGCAGAAGTACCTGTACGAGAAACGACCGTATATCTGGCTCGCGGCGCAGGATCACGTCAGCGCGGTCAGCCCGAAGTGGACCGGGCTTGTCCATTCGCCGCAGGGACCGTTCAACGCGCTGTCGAAGCTCAGCCTCACGAACGTGCACCAGACCGGTTAGCCGGCGAGCGGTTAAAGCCGCAGCAGCGTGAGAGGCGCCGACTACGTCATCAAGCGGACGCTGTTCGCGCTCGTCACGGTTTTCGCCGCAATCACGATGAACTTCGCGCTCTTCCGGCTCGCGCCGGGTGACGCAGTTTCCAACCTCTCCCGCGTACCGCACGCGACGCCGGAAACGCGGCTCGCGATCAAGAAGCAGTTCGGGCTCGACAAGTCGAAGGGCGAGCAGTACGCCCTTTACCTGAGGCAGCTCGTGCACGGGAACCTGGGAGTCTCGTTCGCGAACTCGCAGCCGGTGTCGAGCAACCTCCGGACCGCGATCGTGAACTCGATCCCGATGGTCCTACTCGGCACCGTCTTCGCGATCATCGTCGGAACGCTCACAGGAGTCATGGCCGCGTGGAGACGCGGCACGCCGCTCGAGACGGTGAGCGTCACCACCGCACTCGGCTTCTACTCGATGCCGACGCACTGGCTCGGACTGATGCTCGTGATCCTTTTCGCCGGAATCCTGCCGACGGGCGGCATGACGAACGAGTTCCTGATCGATCCGTCCTGGTGGACGCACTTCAAGGACGTCGTCACGCATATGGCGCTTCCCTCGCTGACGCTCGGCCTCGTGCTCTACGGTGAATACACGCTGATCGTGCGGTCGGCGATGCTCGAGACGCTCGGCGAAGACTACATCCTGACCGCGCGGGCAAAGGGTCTCCGCCCCTGGACGATCGTGCGCCGGCACGCGCTCCGGAACGCTCTCCTCCCGATCGCGACGCTCGTAGCGCTCTCCCTCGGCTACATCGTCGCGGGCGCGATCCTGATCGAGACCGTGTTCTCGTGGCCGGGGATCGGCCGTGCGGTGTACGACGCAGTCCTCGCGCGCGACTACCCGATGCTTCAGGGCGCCTTCCTGATCCTCACCGTCTCGGTGGTCTTCTTCAATCTCGTGGCCGACCTCGTCTATTTCAAGCTCGATCCGAGGATCACGCAGTGAGCGTCGTGCTGCGCGACCCCGATGCGGCCGCGGATCTCACCGCGCCCGCACCGTCGCGGGGCGGGCTGCTCTGGCAGACGATCCGGCGCCGTCCGTCGGCCGCAATCGGGACGACGGTTCTCCTCCTCGTAACCGGCGCCGCCGTCCTGGCTCCCTGGATCGCTCCCTACGGCCTCCACGACCAGGTGGGCCCTCCCTTCGGCCCTCCGTCCGCGCAGCATCCGTTGGGGCTCGACGACGGCGGTATCGACATGGTCACGCTCCTGATGTGGGGCGCACGCATCTCGCTCGTCGTCGGCTTCGCGGCCACGCTCGTCTCGATCGCCATCGGGGGCACGATCGGCATGCTCGCCGGCTACTTCGGCGGCAAGGCCGACGTGATCCTGATGCGGATCACCGATTACTTCCTGGTCATCCCCGACGTCCCACTGATGATCGTGGTCGCGGCAATCTGGGGACCGAGCCTGTTCCACATCGTGATCGTGATCGGAATCCTGCTCTGGACGAGCACCGCGCGGGTCATTCGCGCCCAGGTGAAAAGCGTCCGCGAGCGTGTCTACGTTAAGCGGGCGCGATCGCTCGGAGCGGGCCACGCACGGATCGTCTTCCGCCACGTCCTCCCCCAGGTGGCGCCCCTGCTGATCGCGAACACGGTCCTGACGATCGCGGTCGCCATCTTCGACGAAACCGCGCTGTCGTTCCTCGGGCTCGGCGACCCGAGCCGGATCTCGCTGGGGAAGGTGATCGAGAACGCGTTCCAGCGCGCTGCGATCTCGTCCGGCGCCTGGTGGGCGATCGTGCCGCCCGGGGTCATCGTCGCACTGGTGATCCTGAGCTGCAGCCTGATCGGCGGAGCGCTGGAAGACGCGCTGAACCCGCGCCTGCGGGTCGCGCACGTCTCGGCGCGTACGTTCAGGCTCCGACCACTCGTCGGCCGGAGCGAAGCTTCGCTGTGACCGCGCTGCTCGAAGTCGAAGATCTCCACGTCTGGTTCGACCTCCAGGACGGCGGCGAACTGCACGCGGTGCAGGGAGTCAGCGTCGGCGTGGAGCCGGGGGAGCGGCTCGGGCTCGTCGGCGAGTCCGGCTGCGGGAAGACGACGACAGTGCTCGCGCTGATGGGACTGCTACCACCCTCGGCCAGTGCGTCCGGCCGCGTGCTGCTCGAGGGCAAGGACGTGCTTGCGGGCGGCGAGGCGTCGATGCGACCGCATCGCTGGACCGATGTGGCGATCATCTTCCAGGGCGCGATGAATGCGCTCAACCCGGTGCAGACGATCGGATCGCAGATCGTCGAAGCCATCGAGCTACACGGCCGGGCCAGGCGCACGGCTGCGCGGGTGCAGACCGGCGAGCTTCTGGAGTCGGTGGGGATCCCGGCCGCACGAGCCGACCGCTTTCCGCACGAGCTCTCCGGCGGAATGCGTCAGCGCGCCGCCATTGCGATGGCGCTCTCGTGCCACCCCAAGGTGCTGATCGCCGACGAGCCCACGACGGCCCTGGACGTAATGGTGCAGGCCCAGATCCTGGAGTTGCTCGACTCGCTCTGTCGCGACTTCGGGCTTGCCCTGATCCTCGTCACGCACGACCTGCCCGTCGTCGCCCAGCTGTGCGACCACGGCGCCGTGATGTACGCGGGCGAGATCGTCGAGCGCGGGCTCGTCGACACGCTCTACCACGCGCCGCGCCATCCCTACACGCGCCTCCTGTTCGCCGCGACACCGGACCTGGGGCAGGAGGCCGAGGAGATCGTCTCCATCCCCGGAGCGCCGCCGCGGCTGGATCGACCGCTCGTGGGCTGTCCATTCCGGCCCCGCTGCGACAGCGCCTTCGGGCCGTGCGCGACAGCGCGGCCGCTCCTGCGCAGCGTCTCGGACGGCCAGTCGGCCGCGTGCCACCTCAACGACCTTCACTCCGGGGCTCCAGGGTGAGCGCCCAGACCACTCCTCTGCTCGAGGTGGACGATCTGGTCGTCCACTACCCTGTCCCGCGCGGCCTCATCGGCTTGCTGCGACGCCGGCCGCAACTGGCCGTCCACGCCGTCGACGGAGTCACACTCGCGCTCCAGCCCGGTGAGTTGGTTGCGCTCGTCGGCGAGTCGGGCTGCGGGAAGACGACCACCGCACAAGCCGTGCTCCGTCTCGTCGATCCAGTGTCGGGATCGATTCGCTTTCAGGGCGACGACATCACCGAGCTCGGCATGCGGGCGTTGCGGCCGCTGCGCCGCCGGATGCAGATCGTCTACCAGGATCCATACGAGTCGCTCGACCCGCGCCTGCGCGTCCAGGCGACCGTGGAAGAACCATTGCTCATTCACGGAATCGGTCGTTCGAGGGCAGAGCGTGCGTCACTGGTGCGCAACGCGCTCGCGCGCGCCGGGCTCTCTCCGCCGGAGCTCTTCCTCGAACGCTTTCCACATCAGCTCTCGGGGGGCCAGCGACAGCGCGTCGCGATCGCGGCCGCACTCGTGCTGGATCCGCAACTTCTAGTTGCCGATGAGCCGGTGTCGATGCTCGACGTCTCCGTACGGGCGGGTGTGCTCCGTCTGCTCGAGGAACTGAAGGCGAGCGGCCTGGGAATCTTGATGATCACGCACGACCTTTCGACAGCTGCACGCTTTGCGGATCGCATCGCGGTCATGTATCTCGGCCGAATCGTCGAGGAGGGTCCTGCCGGCGAAGTCGTCCGGAATCCCCAGCATCCGTACACGAAGGCCCTGCTCTCGGTCGTCCCCCGCCGTGACCCGCGCATGCGCCGTCGCCCGCAGATTCTGCGCGGCGAGACGCCGGATGCCGTCAGGATCCCGAGCGGGTGCCGCTTTCATCCACGTTGCCCCATCGCCATCGACGTTTGCACGACCGAGGATCCGAGTCTGAGGCGGCCGGATGCCACGCAGTCCCCGCGCCACCGCGCGGCCTGCCTCCTTGCCTAGAGAAAGAAAGCATGCGCGCGCCCAAAACGGGGAGCGCGCGCATGCTCGGCGCGATTAGGACTGAAGAACGACGTTCTTCGCCTCGGGGCCTTTTGCGCCCTCGGCTGCCTCGAACTCGACCTTCGCTCCCTCGGGGAGCGACTTGAAGCCGTCACCAACGATCGAGCTGTGGTGAACAAACAGGTCCTTGCCGGCGTCCTCGGGGGAGATGAAGCCATACCCCTTGGAGTCGTTAAACCATTTCACGGTTCCGGTTGCCATTGAAAAACACCTCCTCTACCAATTCACGAACGGTAGGTGGAGGCGTAATTGCCAACCAGGTACACGCTCTGTAGACGCCCACCGTAGCACGCCGGCGACATTTTTCGCCCTGCTCGGCCTTGCTTAGGCCCAGGCCTCTCCGGCCTGAGGGTTGAGTGTCGTGGCAATGAGCGCCGTGAGGGCAACCGGATCGAACGGCTTCGCCAGGCAAGCGATGGCTCCGAGCTCACGTGCGCGGGCGTCGTTCTCCACCTCACCGCTCAGGAACATGAGCGGGATGTGCCGTGTCTTCCGATGCCGGCGGACCAGCTCGGCCACCTGGAAGCCGTCGAGCCCAGGCATCGCCACGTCGAGCAGCACCAGGTCCGGGCGCTCCTGTCGCGCAAACTCCAATCCCTGTATTCCGTCCTCCGCCTCGATCACCTCGATCCCGAGCGCGCGCAGATTCACCGAGCAGAGCGTCCGGATCGCAGAGTCGTCGTCGATGAGGAGCACGCAGGGGGCGCGCAGGCGTTTGCGGAATCGCCTATAGGCCTTGCGGGGTGCGGAAACCTCAACCTCACCGCTGGGCCTCTCCAGAACGTACGACATGGCAACTCCGTCTGCTCGCGGACGACCGGAGGCTCGGGCCGTCGCTGTATGAGTTGCCAACCAGGCTCTGAAGTCGGCGTGCGTGCCGGTCAGTAGCTAGAACCGACATACCATCTTACCGCAGAAAAACGTGCTTGAACAGGGATTGTCCGCACGGGCCTCCGGCTGTAAAATTGCAGTTTCAAAAGGATGCCCTCCCAGCCCATCGAGCACATGCGCGTCCTGATCGCGAACGAACGGCCGGATCGCCTGGCCGATGTCGCCGCCATCGTCACGGCCCTCGGTCATGAGGTCATCGCTCGGGAAGTGGATGTCACCCAGGTCGGTGCGGCGACGGCACGCGAACGTCCTGACGTCGCGCTCGTCGGGCTCGGAGTGAGCTCCGAGCACGCGCTGGAGCTCATCGACAAGATCGTCCACGAGGCGACCTGTCCTGTGATCGCGCTGCTTCACGCGCCCGATCCAGCATTCGTGACGGAGGCGGCAAAGCGAGGCGTCTTCGCCTACATCGACGACGACGAACCGGCCGCTTGGCGGAACGCCATCGAGATCGTCCTCCTGCGCTTCGCGGAATACCACAATCTCGAGGGAGCGTTCGGACGCCGTGCTCTCACCGAACGCGCGAAAGGAATCCTGATGGAACGCCACTCGGTCGGAGAGGATCAGGCGTTCGAGCTGCTCCGCGCACAAGCGCGCAACGGCAACCGGAAGCTCGTCGACATCGCGCAGGCCGTCGTCGACGGTCACGCGCTGTTGCCGAAGCACGCGCAAACATAACCGCGACTGACGCCGCGGCGCGGCGTCAGTCGCTGGTGGGCACGGGGGCCGTGCGGACCAGGGCGCCGAGCACGCTTCCGATCGTCGCGTCAGTGCGCCAGACCGGGTGCGTTATCTCCGTATCCGGAGAGGTACCGACTTCGGCCACGCGACGTGACGTGCCTCGTCCGGGCCTCGGAAACGCTTCGCCCCACGAGACGATTTCCTTGGAGCTGAGCTCCACTGGATTGAGCTTCACGTCTAGGGAGGCGTCAGCTTTCCGGACGGAGGTGGTGGTGGTGATCGTTTTCATCAGATACGCCTCGCGCGAGGGAAGGCCCGCGAACTGCGGGCCTTCCCTGCGCAGAGACAGACTTACTTACGCCTTGACCGCGCCGTTCGTCGTCTTGTGGACGATGACTTCGCCGTCCGTCACCTTCGGCGGATTCTGGAGGATCCGCTCGAGCTTCTCGTCGCGCACCCACTCGGATGCGACACGAGTCGAGTCGTTGGCCTGCGTCGAGGTCTCGAAGAGGCCGATCGAGCTCATGACGCCGTTACCGGTGTCGATGAGGAAATAGCTGCTGAAGCCGGGCAGCTTGCTCAGCTTCGGGGCCAGGCTCTCGCCGACCTTCTTCGTCAGCTCGTCAATGTTGCTGGAATCGATACCTTCGTAGCGTCTCACGGTCGCGAACATATAGTTGCTCCTAACTTTCCTATTCGGGTTGGAAGACTCGAGTCGAGTCCTCCTGGTGCGCTAAGGCCAGGTTTCGCGAGTCGAAGAGGAACCTCGGAGCCTCAGCGGCTTCCGCGCTAGGACCTACGCGCCGACGCAGTGTAGCCGCGATCTCGTTCCGCTGCGGACCGCCTTCATTCTCTCGACTGCTACCATGTTTTGCAGCTAGACGAACCCGGTGACGCTCCTGCGTCCTCCCGCTTTCGTGCGGGAGGTTGATGAAAGTGGTCGAAGCGTCGAGGAGACATGGTCGTTGGCCGTGCCATAGAACGCTTCCGACGGAGGCAGGCTTGACCCTAGTACCTAGAGGGTCCGCGTTCGCACTGCCCGAGACCGAGTTGGAGGAGGCCGGAGCTCAGCGTCTTCTCACCGCAGTGGCGGAACTTCAGTTGGGCAAAGAAGGACGAATCCATCAACTGAACGAACGTCGTCAAGGAGGGCAACATGGCTGAAACCACATCCCATGAGCTCAAGCGACGACGCGAGGA
>JBGPYI010000057.1:0-10082 GCA_041493175.1 Gaiellaceae bacterium
CATTACGCCGAACATCGCGAGAAGCCGTTCTTCGGCGAGCTCGTCGAGTTCATCACGTCCGGGCCGACGCTGGCCCTCGTCGTCGAGGGCGAGGGCGCGATCACGACGCTGCGCAAGACGATCGGCGCGACGAATCCCGCCGACGCGGAGCCGGGCTCGATTCGCGGCGACCTGGCGAGCTCGATGCCCGACAACCTCGTGCACGGCTCGGACTCGGCCGAGTCGGCGGCGCGCGAGGTCGCGCTGTGGTTCTCGGACGATGAGCTCGTCTGACTTCCCGGACTACGTCCTCCGCAACCGCGAGGTCTGGACTCGCTCGAACGAGGAATACACGAACGCCAGTGCGCACGATGCCTGGGCGAAGGAGGAGATCACGTGGGGGATGTTCGGCGTTCCCGAGTCGGAGGTCAACGTATTCGGTGACGTAGCCGGCAAAGACGCCGTCGAACTTGGCTGCGGTACTGCCTACATGTCCGCGTATCTCGCACGCCGGGGCGCGCGCGTCACCGGCGTCGATCCAACGCCCGCGCAGCTCGAGACCGCGCGACGCATGCAGGCGGAGTTCGGCCTCGAGTTCCCGCTGATCGAAGCGGCGGGCGAGAACGTGCCGTTGCCCGACGAGTCTTTCGACCTCGTGCACTCCGAATACGGCGCGAGCCTCTGGGCCGATCCGTACAAGTGGATCCCCGAGGCTGCCCGTCTGCTCCGGTCGGGCGGCGAGTTGGTCTTCCTGACCAACAGCACGCTCGTCGTCCTGTGCTCGCCCGACACGGGCGACGCTGTCGAGCAGTTGATGCGGCCGCAGTTCGGCATGTACCGCTTCGAATGGGCCGACGAAAACTCGGGCGTAGAGTTCCACCTCTCGCACGGCGACTGGATCCGCTTGCTGCGGGCAAACGGTTTCGACATTGTCGACCTGCACGAGTTGCAGGCGCCGACGGACGCGGTGATGCACGCGTATTACGAGTACGTCCCAGTCGAATGGGCGCGCAAGTGGCCCGCTGAAGAGATCTGGATCGCACAGAAGGCGCCGACTCGGCGGCGCCGCATAGAGACCGACCGGGCTTTGCCCGGTCGGTCGTCTTCAAAACGTGGCTGACGCGCCACTCGCGCCGCCGCTGTTGCTCGCGTCGACGTCGCCGCAGCGCAAGGCGATCCTCGAGCAGCTGCACATTCCGTTCGACGTCATCGCACCGAAGTACGACGAAGAGACACCCCAGGATGCGGACGCGTTCGACGTCGTGCGCGAGCACGCTCGCGGGAAAGCGCGGTCCGTCGCCGACATCGCCGAGGACCGTCCGGTTGTCGGTGTCGACACCGCCGTCGTGCTGGAAGGGCGCATCTTCGGCAAGCCTGCGAGCGCCGCCGATGCCGAGCAGATGCTCGCGGAGCTGAGCGGCAAGACGCACGTCGTCGTCTCCGCGGTCTGCCTCCTCACGCCCGGCTGGGAGGAGGTCGAGCACGAGGCGACGCGGGTGACGTTCCGTGAACTGACCCCGCGCGAGCTCGGCACCTACGTTGCAACCGGCGAATGGGAGGGCCGGGCGGGCGCCTACGCGATCCAGGGGCGGGGCGCGTCGCTCGTCCGCTGCATCGAGGGCGACTATCTCAACGTGGTCGGATTGCCCGCTGCGTTGCTCGTCAGGCTCCTCGCGGAGCACTTTTCAGGGGTATACGGCTTCGGTTGAACTAGACTCGACTCCCTATGGGGCTCTTCGACAGGCTGGGCGGCTTCGGCGGCCGCGACATGGCCGTGGACCTCGGCACGGCCAACACGCTCGTGTACGTTCGCGGCCGCGGGATCGTGCTCTCCGAGCCCTCCGTCGTCGCCATCGACCAGCGAACGGGCGAGGTGCACGCCGTCGGCGTCGAGGCGAAGCGGATGCTGGGGCGCACGCCGGGGACGATTTCCGCGATTCGCCCACTCAAAGACGGCGTGATCGCCGACTTCGACGTCACCGAACAGATGCTGCGGCACTTCATCCAGAAAGTGCATCAGAATCGCTTCGCCCATCCGCGGGTCGTCGTGTGTGTTCCCTCCGGCGTCACGGGTGTCGAAAAGCGAGCGGTCGAAGAAGCAACGCTGAGCGCGGGCGCACGTCAGGCGTACCTGATCGAGGAGCCGATGGCCGCTGCGATCGGCGCCGGCCTTCCCGTCGCGGAACCGACGGGCAACATGATCGTCGACGTCGGCGGCGGCACCACCGAGGTCGCAGTGATCTCGCTCGGCGGAATCGTCGTCTCGCAGTCGCTCCGCGTCGGGGGCGACGAGATGGACGAGGCGATCATCAACCACATCAAGCGCGAGTACAAGCTGCTGATCGGCCAGCAGACGGCCGAGGAGATCAAGCTCGAGATCGGCTCCGCCTACGACATGCGCGAAGAGCTCCAGGCGGAGGTCCGCGGGCGCGACATGCTCACCGGCCTGCCGAAGACGGTCGTCCTGAGCTCCGAGGAGGTCAGGCGGGCCCTCGACGAGCCGGTGCAGCAGATTATCGAGGCGATCAAGTCCACCCTGGACAAGACCCCTCCGGAGCTGGCCGCGGACATCATGGACCGGGGGATCGTCCTCGCCGGCGGCGGGGCCCTGCTGACGAATTTCGACGAGCGGCTCCGCCACGAGACCCAGATGCCGGTCCACCTCGCCGAGAGCCCGCTCACCTGTGTGGCGGTGGGATCTGGGCGCAGTCTCGAGGAATTCGAGGCGATCCACAGGAGCGCCAAAGCGCGCCGCAACAACCACCGGCGCTACTCCAGCTAGCTAACCTAGGTCGCTCTCGTGCCTCGCAACCGCGTCAGCGCGGTCCTGGGCTCGTCCGTACCGAGACCGAGACCCCAGCCGTTTCCTTCCCGCAGCCGCTCGACGCTCAAGCGGCGGGCCGTGGTGGGAGTCCTCGTGCTGCTCTCGCTCGTGCTGATCACGATCTCCTTCCGCTCAGGGTCGGGCGGGGCGGTCCACCGGGTCGAGGGCGCCGGAGCGACGGTGCTCCGCCCCTTCGAGGTGGCGGCTGAGCGCGTCGCGCGCCCGTTCCGGGACGTCTACGGCTACTTCGCAGGTCTGGTGCACGTGAAGCGAGAGAACTCCCGCCTGAAGCAACAGGTGAACGAACTGCGCCAGCAGGCGCTGCAGGGCCAGTCGGCGCAGGAGCAGAACCGTGCGCTCCGCGACCAGTTGAAATTCGTCGACAGCCCGCTCTTTCCGGCCGACTACGCGCCGGTGAACACGCGGATCATCTCGTGGGCGAGCGAGTTCGAACAGCAGGTCGTGATTGCGGCCGGCTCCGATAGCGGCATCAAGCAGGACACGCCGATCGTGACGCGCGACGGGCTGGTGGGCCGCGTGACCGAGGTCACCGGCAGCGCGGCACAGGTGACGCTGCTGACGGACGAGAACAGCGCCGTTCCCGTGCGCGATCAGAAGACCGATGCGGTCGGGCTCTTACGTCACGGTCAGTCCGAGGGGTCGCTCCTGCTCGACTTCGTGCGCAAGGAGGCGAACGTCCAAGTGGGCGACGTGATCGTCACGGCAGGTACGCGCTCGAAGCAATACCCGTCGCTTTTCCCAGGCGGAATTCTGATCGGCGTTGTTACGAGCGTCGGGCAGAGCGACACCGCGCTGTACAAGCAGATTCAGATCGACCCATACGTCGACTTCTCGGCGCTCGATGCTGTGACTGCGCTGATCACACACAAGCGAACTCCAAAGGCGCCTTGATGCCTGCTGACGCGGCGAAAGCCGCAGGGCTGCTGTTCCTCGTCGTCGTGATTCAACTGTCGGTGATGGCGAACGTCGACATCCTCGGCGGCCATCCGAACTTCCTGCTCGTCACGCTCGTCTGCGTATCGCTCCTACGCGGCGCGGTCTTCGGCGCAGTCGCCGGGTTCTGTGCCGGCCTGCTCGCCGACACCGGTGTGTTCGGGACGCTCGGCTTCACCGCTCTGCTCCTGACGGTCGCCGGCTACTGGACGGGCCGCTACGGTGAGACGACGGGACGTGACCGGGCGCACGCGCCGGTACTGTCGATCGCGGTCATCACCGTCCTCTACCAGATCTCCGCGCTCGTGCTGCGTTACATGCTCGGCGAGCCGGCTCCTGCCCACCACATCTTCGGTGCGCTTGGCCCGACGGTGCTGCTCAATCTGATCCTGACCGTCCCCGTCTACGCGCTCACGCGGCGGCTGCTGCGCCCCCGTGAATGGGTGACACGAGAGGTGCGCCTCCTTGGCTAAGCGCAACCTCTCGCGGCGCTTCCTGCCGCCCGACCCTCACGTCGCGGAGCCGTACCGGCTCACGCCGAAGCTCGCCCTGCGCGTGGGGATTCTCGGCATGCTCGCGCTTGCGGTCTTCGCGACGCTCTTTCTCCGCTTGTGGTCGCTGCAAGTCCTGAACGGCGAGCAGCTCCTGCGCGCCGCGCAGAACAATCAGCGCCGAGACATACGCGTCCAAGCCCCGCGCGGCCCGATCCTCGATCGCAACGGGGAAGTGCTCGTGACGAACATCCCCGGCCGCGCCGTCCAGATCTGGTCTTCCGACCTTCCGAAACGGCGCGGCGTCAGGTTGCGCGAGATCCGTGCGCTCGCCCGAGTCCTCGGAGTCCCGGCCAACCAGATCGGCGCGGCGATCAGACGCCATCGCCACGACCCGCTCACGCCGATCAGGATCAAGGACAGCGCGAGCCGGGCTCAGGTCTTCTACCTGGAGGAGAGGGCCGAGGACTTTCGGGGCGTCCAGATCGTGCCGGCCTACCTGCGTTACTACCCTCACCGGGAGCTTGCCGCGCATGTACTCGGCTACGTCAGCGAGATCTCGAAGGAGCAAGTCAAGGCGCTAGGCGGCCAGGGATACAGAGGCGGCGACACGATCGGCCAGACCGGGATCGAGTCGTACTACGACAGGTACCTGCGTGGGGCCGCCGGCCTGTCGCAGTTGCGCGTCGACTCGCTGGGCAGGCCGATCAGCCTGATCCTGCCGAAGGTCCCGGCGCACCCCGGCAACGCTGTCCGCCTCACGCTCGACGTGAAGCTCCAGAAGGCCGCCGAGGATGCCCTGCGGTACGGCATCGACCGCGCTCGCAACTCGGGATGCTACGGCTGCTGGAACTCGAACGGCGGCGCGATCGTGGCGCTCGACCCGCACGACGGCTCGATTCGCGCGCTCGCGTCGTTCCCGACGTATCTGCCGTCGCTGTACGTGGGTCGCGTGCGCCAGCGGGCGCTCGATGCCGCCGGTCTCACCCCGCGTACCGCGGAGGCGATGAACTACCCGGCGCTCGACCGTGGGATCAACGCCGCGTATCCGCCGGGCTCGACGTTCAAGCCCGTCACGGCGATTGCGGCGATGCAGGAGCACATCCTGCAACCGTTCGAGTCGCTGGCCTGCACCGGGTCGTACAAAAAGAACGGTCAGGTCTTCAAGAACTGGGATCCGTTCGTGAACGAGGCGATGACGCTGCCGACGGCGCTCGCGAAGTCGTGCGACACCTACTTCTACCAAGTCGGCTACCGCTTCTACGGCATGCCGGCCGACCGCGGGCCCCGGCTCCAGGCGTGGGCGAGCCGGTTCGGCTTCGGCCAGAAGACCGGGATCGATCTGGGTTCGGAGCGCAGTGGTCTGCTGCCGACGCCCGACTGGCGCAAGAAGACGTACACGAGGAAGACCGACCCAGGGCACTGGCAGATCGACAGCCTCTGGAAGCCTGGCGACTCCATCCAGCTCGCGATCGGGCAGAAGGATCTGCTCGTGACACCGATGCAGATGGCGCGCTTCTACGCGATGATCGCGAACGGCGGCAAGCTCGTCACGCCGCACATCCTGCTCGACGTCGAGCAGCCTTCCTCGAACCGCAGTCCCGGCCGGGCTGTGCCCACGCCACCCGCGCCTGCGCCGGAGCCGACCAACGTCGACGCGCAGGCGCTCGCGGTCGTCCGTGACGGCCTGTACCAGGCCACGCACTACTCGTTCGGGACGTCCGAGTCCATCTTCGGCGGCTTCCCGATTTCGATCTCCGGCAAGACCGGCACTGCGGAGAAGTCGATCGATCCGGGTGACGGCATTATGCGAATCTTCAACCAGTCTTGGTGGTGCGGTTACGGGCCCTCGGACTCGCCTGACCTCGTCGTCTGCGCGCTGATCGAGAACGGCGGCCACGGCGGCGACGCTGCGGCTCCGGCCGCGCTCAAGGTATTCGAGTCGTTCTTCGGCAAGCAGGCAACCCTGACCGGCCCGATCCACAGCGACTAATGGTCGACTACGTCTCCAACCCCCGCGCAGCAGCCCGCGCCCGCCGGCGCGAGGCGGCCGAGGTCGCCTCCTTCGTCCGGCGCCTCGACTGGATCCTGATCGGGAGCGTCGCGGCGCTCGTCGGGTACGGGCTCTGGGCGATCGCCGGGATCACGCACCACGACGTCGCCGGCGACCAGGGCTACTACCTGACGCGCCAGTCGGTCTACGTCGTGATCGGGACGCTCGGGCTGCTCATCGCGACGCTCATCGATCCAGACCACTATCGGACGCGGTGGCGCGTGATCTTCGGCAGCACCGCGTTCGTCATCGCGATCGTGTTCCTGGCGGGTCCGATTCGCGGCTCCAAGCGTTGGCTCGATCTGGGGTTCTTCCGCTTTCAGCCTTCCGAGTTCCGCAAGGTGCTGTTTGTGCTTGCGCTCGCGGGCTTTCTCGCCGAGCGGTCGCGGCGGTTGCACGAGGTCCGGACCACGCTCACCGCGCTCGGGCTCGCGTCGGTTCCGATCTTCCTCGTCTTCCTGCAGCCCGACTTCGGCACGGCACTCGTGTACTGCGCTGCCGTCGGGGCGGTGCTCTTCGTTGCCGGGACTCCCTGGACGCACATCGCCGCAATCGCGGCGGGAGCGCTGGTGCTCGCAGTCCTCGTTCTCGGCGTGCTCCCCGCAGCCGGCCTCCCAATCCTCAAGGACTACCAGCAGAAGCGGTTCACGAGCTTCCTCAATCCCGACCAGGACCCGGGCGGAACGACCTACAACATCACGCAGTCGAAGAACGCCATCGGCGCCGGACAGCTGCGCGGCCGCGGCGTCGACAACGCGACGCAGACCACGCTGAACTTCCTGCCCGAGCACCACACCGACTTCGTCTTCGCCTCGCTCGCGGAGGAGCGAGGCTTCGTCGGGGCCGCCCTGCTCCTGATGCTCTACCTGCTCGTGGTCTGGCGCGGCTTACGCATCGTGACGCTCGCGCGCGAGCCGTTTTCGGCGATCGTCGCGGGCGGGCTCGTGTTCGCGTTGCTCTTCCAGATCTTCGTGAACGTCGGCATGACGATGGGCATTGCTCCGATCACCGGCATCCCGCTCCCGTTCGTGAGCGTCGGCGGCTCGTCGATGATCGCGAACCTGATCGCGATCGGGATCCTGCTCTCGATCCACGTGCGTGCCCGTAGCCGTCGTTCGTGAGTCACGCCTATGTCGGGGAACCTCCCGGAGGTTCCCCGAACTCCTCCCCTAGGCCGCCTCGGCCGCAGGCCTCAGCTTGGCCCGACGCGTCTTGATCGCGCGCAGTCGCTGAGAGAGCCGGGCCCAGGCCCAGGGCTCGACTTCCTTGTAGCGCAGGACCGACTGGCCTCGAGTCGCTTCCAGGTACTCGAACCAGGCGTCCGCTTCCTCGATCAAGAGCAGCTCGTGCGCTTCGCGTTGTCCGGTCACCCGAGGTCCACCTCCCTACGCCGAGAAATCCGCCTCGCGCTTTCGCGCGAGCCATGATGATTTCTCGGCGCGCTGATTTGGGCGGAACCCTAGGACCTACGCCGGACGGCGTGTCGAGGCGCGACGGTTGCGGCCGCTACGGGTGAAGCTCGCAGTGGCGGCGAAGTGTCCTGTTTCCAGGGAGACACGCGCCCAGGGAGCTCCGGGGAGGCCGATTGCTACCCTGTGAGCAGATGTTCAACACCGCCCATCACAACCTGCCGCGCACGCTCCGCGCCGCCGTTCTAGACGGCGTTGCTGCAGCGCGCGCGCACGAAGGAGATTTTTCTTGCGCTGGTTTCGATCCAGACAGAGGTCCGAGGAGCAGGCGCCCAGCGAGGCTGCCACTCCGACAGAAGCACCTGAACCTGTAAGCACCGAGCCCGCCGAAGCCGCGGGACAATCGAGCAGCACCAGTCCGAGACGTCGTCGCGGTAGCCGCGGCGGCCGCGGCCGCTCACGAAAGACGGCGACGGCCGATTCGAAGACGGAGGCGGGGCAACCGAGGGCGAAGACGGCGACGAGAGCGCCGGCGCCGAAAACCGAACGGAAACCTGCCGGGCAACGGCGTGAGCGGGAGCGCCCGCAACAGCGCCGCCGTCGCGAGCCGCCGCGTCGGGCACCCCTTCCGCAGGCGAAGCGCGAACTGCTTGTGTCCGTCGACGTCGGCGAGCAGCGAGTTGCCGTTTTGGAGGACGATCGGGTCGCGGAGGTGTACCTCGAGCGTCCCGAACGCCGGTCGATCGCCGGCAACATCTATCTCGGGACCGTGGACAACGTCCTGCCGGGAATGGAGGCTGCGTTCATCGAGATCGGCCTCGAGAAGAACGGCTTCCTCTACGTGGACGAGATCGTCACGCCCGAGCTCGAAGGCAAGGCGAGGCACGGCAAGAAGATCCAGGACCTGATCAGCCGCAGCCAGACGATCATGGTGCAGGCCGTCAAGGACCCGATGAAGACGAAGGGCGCGCGACTCACGACGGAGATCTCGCTGCCCGGCCGCTTCGTCGTCTACCAGCCGAACGGCGACGGGTTCGGCGTCTCGCGGCGTCTCGACGACGACGAACGCTCGCGCCTCAAGGACGTGCTCAAGGCCCTCGACCTCAAAGGCGGCGGCGTGATCGTTCGCACCGCCGCAGAGGGTGCGTCCGCCGAGGACATCGAGCGCGACCTCCTCTTCCTGCAGAAGCTGTGGAAGTCGATCGACGTGCGCGCCAAGAAGTCGAAGCCGCCGACGCTGCTCTACCAGGAGGCCGAGCTGCCGCTTCGCGTCACGCGCGACCTCTTCACCGAGAACTTCGAACGCGCGCTGGTGGACGAGGACCGTGCGTACAAACGCATCGTCGGCTACCTGAAGAAGACGTCGCCGCACATGGTCGAGCGCGTCGTGCGCTACAAGGACAAGCCGCCGCTGATGGAGGCCTACGGGGTCGACGCGGAGATCAAGTCGACGCTGAGCCGCCGGGTGGATCTGCCTTCGGGCGGCTACCTCATCTTCGACTATGCCGAGGCGTTCACCGTTATCGACGTCAACACGGGTCGTTTCGTCGGCTCCCGCTCGAAATCGTCAGGTGCGCGGCTCGAGGACACGATCACGAAGAACAATCTCGAAGCGGTGAAGGAAGTGGTCCGCCAGCTGCGCCTGCGCGACATCGGCGGCATCATCGTCATCGACTTCATCGACATGGCGAACCCGAAGAACCGCGCCACGGTCGAGGGCGCGCTGCGGACGGAGCTCGAGCGCGACCGGACGAAGACGTACGTGGTCGAGATCTCGCCGCTCGGCCTCGTCGAGATGACGCGCCAGAACGTCACCGACGGCCCGCGCGAGATCATGACCAAGAAGTGCCCGACCTGCGGCGGCGACGGCATCGTCCTGTCGGAGACTTCCGCCGCCGTCGAAATCGAGCGCCGCCTGCGCGCACTCGCCGGCGCATCACGCCACCAGGCCTACCGCGTGGAGGTTGCCGCGAAGGTCGCCTCCATCCTCATCGGGCCGGGAGCCTCCCGCCTGCAGGAGCTGGAGAAGCAGACGCGGCGCCGCTTCTACCTGCAGCCGAAGGCGGACACGCATCTTGATCACTTCCTTGTGTTGGCGGAAGGGAAGCGCGAGGAGCTCGCACCGGCGGCGCTGCCGGTTGCGGAAGGCGCCAAGATCGAGCTGAAGCTCGTCGAAGTCGGGCTGCACGACGCCGACGCGGGTGTCGGGAAGCTGGACGGGCTGGACGTCTGCGTCGCGAATGCAGCGAAGCAGGTCGGCAAGAAGGTCGACGTGCAGGTCGAGCGCGTGCTCGACGACGCCGCCTACGCCACGCTGGTGAGCCGGGCGCCGGCGGCCGACGCGCCGATCACCGCCGAGAGCGAGGCGGAGA
>JBGPYI010000047.1:0-10673 GCA_041493175.1 Gaiellaceae bacterium
AGATTGTAGCACTCGTCCGCTACGGTGGCTAGATGGCTCGTAGAGAGGATCTCCGCAACGTCGCGATCGTCGCGCACGTCGACCACGGCAAGACGACGCTCGTCGACGCGCTCCTCTGGCAGGCCGGCTCCTTCCGCGAGAACCAGGACGTGGCCGAGCGGGTCATGGATTCGATGGATCTCGAGCGGGAGAAGGGGATCACGATCCTCGCGAAGAACACGGCCGTTCGCGTCGGCGACGTCAAGCTCAACATCGTCGATACCCCCGGCCACGCCGATTTCGGCGGCGAGGTCGAGCGCGGCCTGACGATGGTCGACGGCATCCTCCTGCTCGTCGACGCGAGCGAGGGGCCGCTGCCGCAGACGCGCTTCGTGCTGCGCAAGGCGCTCGAGGCGGGACTGCCCGTCGTGCTCGTCGTGAACAAGGTCGACCGCCCCGACGCGCGCCCGCAGGAAGTCGTCGACGAGGTGTACGAGCTCTTCCTCGATCTCGATGCGGATGAGAGCCAGATCGAGTTTCCGATCGTCTACGCCAACGCACGGGCGGGTCGTGCCGGTCTCGGGCCCGACGAGCTGGCCGACGACCTGGAACCGCTCTTCGAGGTCCTGCTCGCGCGAATCCCCGCGCCGTCCTACGAGGAGGGGCACCCACTGCAGGCGCACGTCACGAACCTGGACGCCTCGCCGTACCTCGGACGGCTCGCGCTCTGCCGCATCCGCGAAGGGACGATTCGCAAGGGCCAGCAGGTCGCCTGGTGCCGCGCGGATGGGCAAATCACGCACGCGAAGGTCACCGAGCTCTTCGTCACGGAGGCGCTTGACCGCGTCGAAGCCGAGGAGGCGGGGCCGGGGGAGCTGATCGCGGTCGCCGGCATCCCTGAGGTGACGATCGGCGAGACGCTTGCCGATCCCGACGATCCGCGCCCGCTGCCCGTCATCGGCGTGGACGAGCCGAGTCTCGCGATGACGATCGGCGTCAACACGTCGCCGCTCGCGGGCCAGGACGGCAATCGCCTCACCGCCAGCATGGTCCTGGCGCGACTCGAGCAGGAACTGGTCGGGAACGTCTCGCTGCGTGTGCTCCCCACGGAGCGACCGGACGCGTGGGAGGTGCAAGGACGTGGCGAGCTGCAGCTCGCGGTTCTCGTCGAGCTGATGCGACGGGAAGGCTTCGAGCTCACCGTGGGCAAGCCGAAGGTCGTCACTCGAGAGGTGAACGGAAAGGTGCACGAACCGGTGGAACGGCTCGCAATCGATGCGCCGGAGGACTATGTGGGCGTGCTCACACAGCTGCTCGCGCTCCGGAAGGGCCGGCTCGAGCACATGGTCAACCACGGCACGGGTTGGGTGCGGATGGAGTACCTCGTGCCTGCGCGAGGCATGATCGGCTTCCGCACGGAGTTCCTGACCGAGACGCGCGGCACGGGCATCCTCCACCACGTCTTCCACGCCTACGAGCCCTGGCACGGCGAGCTACGCATGCGGCCGACGGGCAGCCTGGTCGCCGATCGCCGCGGCCCCACGACATCCTTTGCGCTACTCAACCTTCAGGAGCGCGGTCAGTTGTTCATCGGGCCCGGCACCGAGGTCTACGAAGGGATGATCGTCGGAGAGAACGCGCGTGCCGAGGATCTCGACGTCAACGCGACCAAGGAGAAGAAGCTCACCAACATGCGCTCGTCTACTGCGGATGAGCTCGTCAGGCTGATCCCGCCGCGCCTGCTCTCGTTGGAGCAGTCGCTGGAGTTCCTCGGCGACGACGAATGCGTCGAGGTGACGCCGACCTACGTGCGCCTGCGGAAAGCGGAGTTGTCGGGCCAGAAGCGGCAGACCGCCACCTCCCGCAAAGCGCGCGGGCTCGCGGCCGTCTAGCTCTAGCTAGCTCTAGCCGTTACCACTTCGAACGCCGGCCGCGGCGGCTCGTGTACATGAGCTTGGCCCGTGCCGACTGCAGGCCTGCCTCCTCGAACTGCGCGCGATGACCAAGCCGGCGGGCGACGTGGCTCGTCTCGGCCTGCTGCTCGGGCAGGACGAGCGTGATCGCCTTGCCGCTGCGTCCTGCACGGCCGGTGCGGCCGGTGCGGTGCACGTAGTCCTTGTCCTCGCCCGGCGGATCGAAGTTGATCACGTGCGTGATGTCGTCGAGATCCAGCCCGCGCGCCGCGACGTCTGTGGCGACGAGAGTCGTCACCTTGCCGCTCTCGAATCGGGAGAGCGCGCGCTCGCGTGCTCCCTGCGTCATGTCGCCGTGCATGGCGACAGCGGGGACGTTCTGCCGAGTGAGCTTCTGCACCAGTTTGTCCGCACCTCGCTTCGTCCGCACGAAGACCAGCGTCAGGCCGTCCGACGAGTTGATGTGCTTCACGAGCGTCTCGACCTTGGTGTCGGCCGTCACGGGCACGAACTCGTGCTCGATCTCGCCGGGCTCCTGCTCCTCCGCAAGCGCCGCCTCGAAGCGGGACGGGCTGTTCGTGTAGTTGCGCGCCAGCTCGCCGACCGCGCCGTCCAGCGTGGCCGAGAAGAACATGGTCTGGCGATTGCGCGGCAGCCGGCGGACGATGCGGTCGACCTGCGGCTGAAAGCCCATGTCGAGCATCCGATCGGCTTCGTCGAGGACGAGCACGCGGACGTGCGAAAGGTCGACGAGACGACGCTCGGCGAGATCCTGCAGGCGTCCGGGCGTTGCAACCAGGACGTGCGCGCTTGCTGCCCGCTTCGCCTGGGCGTGGAGCGGCACGCCGCCGTAGACGGCGGCCACCTTGAGGCCCTTGGTTGGTACGAGCGACTCGAACTCCGCGCTGACCTGCGCGGCGAGCTCGCGTGTGGGGACGAGAATGAGTGCCGATGGACGGGCATCGGCCGGTGTGGTGCGCTCGACGATCGGCAGGGCGAACGCGAGCGTCTTCCCAGATCCGGTCGGCGATTTTGCGAGCACGTCGAGGCCTGCGAGAGCATCCGGCAAGACGAGCGCCTGGATCCGGAACGGCTCGTGGATCGAGCGAGCGGCGAGCGCGTCGACAATAGGCGGCGACACGCCAAGCTCGCGGAATGATTGCTGCATAAGTTGTTCGACTCCTTTATGGGTTCGAGACTTGCCTACCTCGAAACACCCGAAGGAGGAACGAGAAGCTCATCTCACCGGGTAGCCGTATGCGACCCGTGGACAGAAGGTACCAGTTACTCCTGTCGGCGGGGTCGATACGCTCCTTTAATGGCCAGCGACAAATCCGAGGCCCTGACCGAAGCCCAGAAGGAGCAGCTCGAGGCCGAACTCGCTGAGCTCGAGGGCCCGCGTCGCGCCGAAGCCGTCCAGGCGATCGCAACCGCTCGCAGCTTCGGCGACCTGTCGGAGAACTTCGAGTACCACGCGGCGAAGAACGAGCAGGGTCTCCTCGAGCGGCGTATCACGATGCTGCGGGACCGGCTCGAGCGGTCGGTGATCATCGACGAGAACGCAGCAGACGGCGACACGGTCGGCGTCGGGACGAAGGTCGAGATCGAAGACGAGCAGGGCGAACGGATGGAAGTCGAGATCTCGAGCGTCGGCGGCGTGTCACCGGATTCACCGGTGGGTCGCGCGCTCATGGGGCGCAAGGTGAGCGACGAAGTGGAGATCCAGGCACCGAGCGGTTCCTGGCGCGCCCGCATTCTTTCCATCGGGCGCTAAGGCGCGGCCGAGCGCAGCGCGAGCTTCGTTAGCCGTCCGCCGAGGAGCCACTCCGTCACTTCGAAAGAGAACGGTAGTAAGTGTCTGGGTGCTCTCTGCTGCTTACTTCTTGAGGAGGTTGTGGACCTGCCAGGTCTCGGGCGCAGGCCGCCGGATTCCTTGCTCGGCGAGGACAGGCTCGAGCTTCTCATCCCAAGCGCGGGCGTGCTCCTCAGATTCCCAGACTTCGATGACGCGCCAACTGCCGTCAGGACCCTCGCCGGCGATATGGATGATTCCGCCCTCGGGCATGTTGTCGTTGCTGACGCTCAGTTTCTCCCGTGTGGCGTCGTATTGTTCCTTCTTCACGTTCGGGTTGTTGAACATCCGTGCGAAGGCCATTCCGGCTCCTCTTTTGCGGTTTGCGGGGCGGCCAGACCTTATGGGTTTCCCGAGATCTCCGTCGGGCTCTCGAAGTACGCGGGCTGAGCCGGCGCACAGTGAAGCTGCCCGCGCGGCGAGCGCGAAGGGTCTCACTGACTCGACACATCGGCGTACAATCGACTGATCCGGCGGAAGATCGACATCCCCACGGCCGTTGCCGAGGCCGCAATCATCCTGATCGCGATCGGGCTCATGTTCGTGGCGGCGTTTGCGGGCTGGGCGGTCGGTCATTCCCGGAGCCATACGCGCACGGTCACTGTCGGCGGCGCCGTCGCACCGTCGTCCGGCACAATCGATCCGCATGTTGCGGCGGGCGCGCACGACTTCGCGCAGTTCGCGTGCTCACAGTGTCACGGCCCACAGGGACGCGGCGGGGTGTCGCCGAGCGTCCCTGCGCTGACGAGCGTGGGTAAAGCGTTGACAGCGGCACGTCTGCGCTCGATCATCGACCACGGCCTCGGCGAGTCGAAGAACCCGACGAAGCCGTACATGCCCGTCTGGGGGGTGGTGATCTCGAAGCAGCAGGTGTCCGACCTAATCGCGTACCTGCGCGCCGGGCTCCCATCCGTCCCGACCGCGGAACCGCCACCGATCCCGGTAGGGCAAGGTCTCGCCGTCGAGGGCTCCGCACTGTACGTGCGCTACGGCTGCATCAACTGCCACGGTCCGAACGGCCTCGGCGGCGTTCCCAACCCGCAGGCGCCGGACAAGGCGATCCCACCGCTCTCGGGCGCCGGTTTCCGCCACGACTTCGGCACCGACAAGAAGATCACAGAAATGATCCGGACCGGCAGCGTGATCGGCCGCGCCCCGATCGTGAGCATGCCGCACTGGGGCGGGATCATCCCTGACGACCAGTTGAAGGCGCTCGTCGCGTACCTGAAGACGCTCAAATAGCCACGGCGCGGACTGCGGGAAGCACGCAGGGAGGAGCGGGGTGCGATTGAACTTCACGTACTGCCCGACAGGACAGTCGTGCATCGGCGGGACGGCGTGCGTGTGACGCGTTAGCAGGCGTCGAAGCCCGGGGAGTGTTATACGATCGTCTCGGCGATGGGATTCAAGCTCGTGTCCGTCTTGGTTTTGGCCTTCGTCTTGGCCGCCGCAGGGTGCGGCGGGACGAAGAAATCGGCATCGTCCGCGCCTGCCACCACGACGACGTCCACGGTCACCACGACCACGGGTGCGACGACGACTACGGCAGCGCCGACGTTCGCGAGCACGAAGAACTGCGCGCAGCTCCTCGGCCTCGGCGCCAAGTTCGCGCAGGCGTTCGGCGCAGCTGCCGGGAACGCCAAGGCGAGTATCACCGACGAAGCAAAGGTCTTCCAGGCACTGGCGGCCGCGGCGCCGTCGGAGGTCCGTGGGGACTTCCAGACGCTCGCGAGCGCGTTCAGCGTGTACGCGCAGGCCTTAGCGAAGGCGGGCATCAAGGCGGGCCAGACGCCGACCGCGGCGCAACTCGCCCAGCTCCAGGCGGCAGGGAAGGCGTTCAGCGCGCCGAAGCTGCGGGCGGCGGAACAGCACCTGTCCGCGTGGGGCCGGAAGAACTGTGGTGGGCTCACCACAACCACCACGGGCTAGAACTGCAGGTCGCTAAATCCGGGGAAGGTTCCGGCGTCTGACACCGACCTCAGGCCCGAGGCTGACCCGAAAGAAGGGCTCGACTTCTACCGAGACAGGTCTGAGGATCCTTCGTTCCTAATCGTCCGTCCGCCTGAACCGTGTTCCGTGGACCTAGGGCGGCGACGTCGGCAGGTAGCGCTCGTCGAGGCCGTGGCCGTGCGCGATCTGCTCGACGAGCATCCTGTCGGTCACCCACTCGACGGGCGCCCGGTCGTCAGTCCAGGGTGTCCCGACGCGTGGTACCAGTGCGAGCTCGCGAGCGAAGAGCGGCACGAGCGGCCGGAGCTGCCGAGGCACCGCTGAGGCGCGGGCCACGAGCGTCGCCCGCGATTGCGGTCGATCGAGCGCGAAGACGAGGTCGCTGAAGCGCAACGCCGTCCAGCGCCACACCTGGGGGAAGACGGCCGCGAGCGTCGTGCCGATGCCCTGCGTCAGGCCGCGGTCGTGCGGCGTCGCAGCGACGTTGAGCGCGACGACGCCGCCGGGTGTCAGGTGCTTGCGCACGAGCCGGAAGAACTCCTCGGTTGCGAGCTGGAAGGGGATGTACGGCTGCCGATACGCGTCGACGATCACGACGTCGTAACGTCGCGTACTGCGTTCCAGATAGACGCGGGCGTCGGCGGTGATCGTGTGCAGCGTGCGGATCGACCCGAGGCCGAAGAAGCGGCGCGCCGCATCGGTGACCGTCGGGTCGAGCTCGACGCCGTCGACGTGCAGGTGCGGGAAGAAGTGGGCGTATGCACGAGGGATCGTGCCGCCCGCGTCGCCGAGGACGAGCGCGGTACGCGCGGGCCGACCGAGCAGCACGGGCATTACGTCGAAGAGGTCCCAGTAGCCGCCGGTGAGGACCGTATGCGGATACCAGACCGACTGCTGCGCGATCCCCTCGTTCAACTCGAGCGCGCGAGATCCGTCGCCGTACTGGAGCACGCGCACGTACTGATAGGCCGACTCTCCCTCCCAGACGACGTTGGAGGTCCGCTTGACGCCGCCCGGCGGCAGCGCCGCAAGCGCCCCTGCGAGTGCCGCGACAACGACTGCGCCGAGCGGCGCGAGCGGGGCTGCGGCAAGCGCGAGCAGTGCAGCGCATGCGAGCAGCGTCCGTTGGGTGCCTGCGAGCGGGATCGCGACCAGCGCCGCCAGGAACGTGCCGACGATGCTCCCAGCGGTCGAGAGCGCGTACAGCCTCCCTGCGACGCGGCCTGACTCGGCGACGCTCGGCAAGGCAAGCCGCAACGCGAACGGCGCCACCGTGCCCATCAACACGACCGGCAGCGCGAACAGCGCGAGCACAGCGAGGAACGAACCGCCGACGATGCCGATCGAGAGAGAGTCGAAGCCCCGCAGCGCCACCTGCAGCAACGGGTGCGCTGCGAAGGGGACCGCAGTGAGCGCGGCGGCCGATGCGAGCAGGATCGTCGCGAGTAGCGGCGCTGTCGGGCGCGCGTCGGCGATCTTGCCGCCGATCCAGTAGCCGACGGCGAGGAACGCGAGCACCAGCCCGATCACGTTCGCCCAGACGACGTTCGAGCTGCCAAAGTAGGGCGCGACCAGTCGGGATGCGGCCATCTCCGTTGCGAGCGAGGCAGTTCCCGCGAGGAAGACGGTGACACCGAGCGCACGCGGTGTGACGCGCTGCATCTGCGCATTCTTTCCGACCCGCGACGCGGCCGCGGCGAGTCAGCGACAGCCCTATCTAGCGTGCGCGCCGGGTCCGCAAGCGGAAGACGGATCCCGGTCGCGAGCCCGAGGATCCCGCCGAGGACGGCGACGGCGAGGACGATCCACCATAGGAGTGGAGCCGAGCTGACTCACCGAGCCACGACGTCGCCGGTCGGGTCGGATCCCCAGCGGGCTCGAGAGTAGTGCCCCCTTGACTCGGGATGAGTAGGTAACGAACTACTCTGCCGCTAGTGAGACTGCGGTTCCATCTCGGACCCTTCGGCTTCTCTCGTCGAGTTCCGGTCGAAGCAGAAGAGCTCCGCTGAGCGCGCTCGAGAACATCCTCGTCGTCGACCTCTCGCGCGTCCTCGCGGGGCCGCTCGTGGCGATGACGCTCGGCGACCTCGGCGCCGATGTGATCAAGGTCGAGTCGCCGCACGGCGACGACACGCGGCATTGGGTGCCGCCCGTTGACGCGCAGGGCCGTTCTTCCTATCACCATGCCGCAAACCGGAACAAACGCTCGATCGTGCTCGACCTCAAGCGCGAGCCGGAACTTGAGCTCGCGCGCACGCTGTGCGAGCGCGCCGACGTCGTCATCTCCAACTTCAAGCCGGGCACGCTTGAGCGGTTCGGCCTCGACTACGAGGTTGTCTCGGCGCTGAACGACCAGGTCGTCTATTGCGAGATCAGCGGCTTCGGCGAGGGCGGCGGTCGCGACATGCTCGGCTACGACCCGATCGTCCAGGCGGTCGGCGGGCTGATGAGCATCACGGGCCCGCCCGACGCCGCGTCGAAGACGGGCGTCGCCATCGTCGACATCGTCACCGCGCTCTACGGCGCGATTGCCGTGCTGGCGGCACTCTACGCGCGCCGCGCCACCGGCCGCGGACAGCGGGTGACGGTCGACCTCCTGAGCGCGAACCTCGCGATGCTCGCCAACCAGTCGACCGGCTGGCTCGCCGACGGCAGTGTCCCGGGCCGGCTCGGCAACGTTCATCCCAGCATCGAGCCGTTCGCCACCTATCGCGCACGAGACGGCGACCTGATGCTCGGTGCAGGAAACGACGGGCAGTTCAGGCGGCTTGCAGAAGCGATCGGTGCCCCCGAGCTCGCCGACGATCCGCGCTTCTCGTCCAACGAAGCGAGGGTCGCGAACCGTGACGCGCTGCGGCCGCTGCTCGAGGAGCACCTGGGGACACGGAGCCGAGTCGAGTGGCGCGAAACGCTCAACCGGGCCGGCGTGCCCGCCGGCCCGGTGCAGACGATCGACGAGGCCTTCTCGCTCGCGGAGAGGCTCGGGCTCGACGTCGTCGACGACACCGACGGTGTTCGCACCGTCCGCTTCCCCGCCCTTCTCTCGGAAACCCCGGCCGTGACGCGGCGGCGGCCACCGGATCTCGACGAGCACGGTGACGAGATCCGCAGCGAGTTCGGTCGCTGAGTTTCCGTCTTTCGAGCGGGCGGCTTCGCGTCCCCGAGCTCCTCAGGCGAACGCGGACTCGCCGATGAGAAGTGCGCGCCGCTGCAATCAACGACTGAAGCCCTTTTATCCGGGCGCGTTGGAGCGGTTTCGCGCGGGACCTTGAATTCACACCGGCGGAATGGCACAACTCGAGCTGCGATGCGCACACGTTCAATCATCTTGTGCGGGCTCGCTCTGATCGTCTTGGCGCTCCCGCTCGCCGCGACGGCCGAACGGACTACGGCGAGTGACGCTGCCGTCGTAAAGGTGGCGTTCAACAAGAGGCTGAAGCGGAAGATCATCGTCACGGGATCCGGCTTGACGCTCTATATGTTCACCGCGGACACCAATGCGACGCCATCCTGCTACGACGACGAGACCTATCACTGCTCGCAGCTGTGGCCGCCTTACAGGTCGTCCGAGCCACCCGTGGCTGGACCCGGCGTGAAGGCGTCGCTCCTGACAACTGTGCAGCGTTCGGACGGAGACCCGCAGGTCATGTACAACCGGCACCCTCTGTACACCGACGCCGGATCGGCGGAATGGCGCCTGAAGCCCGACAAGAAGCCCGGTGACATCAAGGGTCAGCGCTTCCTGCAGATCTGGTTCGTGCTGTCACCACAGGGCCGCGCGATCAAGAAGCAGCCGAAGTAGCCGCGCAGCACCGGCGCAACTATCGTCCGCTATAGGAGCCGTCGTCATCGGCCTCGCGCTCATCGCGTTCGGGGTGTGGCTGATCACGCCACGCAAGAAGGGTGCGCCCGCTCCGGTCGCCTCTCAAAACGGCTGGCCGTGACTGGCGGGATGCCCCCGCCCGGAATCGAACCAGGGCACGCGGTTTAGGAAACCGCTGCTCTATCCACTGAGCTACGGGGGCTCAGCCGGGAGCGTAGCGCCGTCGTGGGATAGGAGATAAGGGTCCAAATTAGTGTGGGAACCCGGACACAAGCCTGACGGAAATGGAGGTGTGTGGGAGGATGGCTGCGTGCGCCGAGTGAATCTGGTGCTCATCCTGGTTCCCGTCGTCGGCCTGACGAAGCGCTGCCCGTAGTGTCGGGGAGGTTTGTTGCCAGATGAGCGAGGTCGTTGTGGTCACCGGGTCGTCAAGCGGCATCGGCCGGGCCGTCGCCGAGCGCTTTGCTCGCGACGGGGCGCGCCTGGTGGTCAACTCGTCGCGGTCGGTCGAAGAGGGTGAGGCGCTCGCGCGCTCCCTCCCTGAAGCCGTGTACGTGCAGGGGGACGTATCCCGCGAGGAGGACGCGCAGCGACTTGTTGCGACAGCGCTCGATCGGTTCGGACGCCTCGACGTCGTCGTCAACAACGCCGGCACAACGAAGCGCGTCGCCTTTCAGGACCTCGACGGCGCAGACGACGAGGCGTGGGAGCGAATCCTCGCCGTAAACCTCATGGGGCCGTGGTACCTGAGCCGCGCAGCGGTCAGCGCGCTGCGTGAAGCAAAAGGAGGGATCGTCAACATCGGATCGGCCGCCGGCATCGTCGCGCGTGGAAGCTCTATCCCCTACTCGGTCTCGAAGGCGGCGTTGCACCACCTGACGCGGACACTCGCGCAAGCCCTCGCTCCCGATATCCGTGTGAACGCAGTTGCACCGGGACTGGTGGAGACGCCTTGGACGGCGGGGTGGGAGCAAAACGAGGCGATTATCGCGCGGACGCCCCTTGGGTCCGCGGGGACGCCGGGGGACATTGCGGACGCCGTCGCGTTCCTGGCTCGCAATCCGTTTGCGACAGGCCAGGTCATCGTCGTCGACGGCGGACTCACCATTACCTAAGCGGCAAGGAGGGGTCCAAGGTTCCCAGCGATCAGCGCCAA
>JBGPYI010000189.1:0-4420 GCA_041493175.1 Gaiellaceae bacterium
CCGTTCGAACTTCCCGATCTCCCCTACCCCTACGACGCGCTCGAACCGCACATCGGCGCAGAGACGATGCGCATCCACCACGACCTGCACCACAAGGCCTACGTCGACAACGCGAACGCGGCGCTCGCAGGGACCGAGTGGGCGAACGCTTCGGTCGAGTCGGTGCTCGCAAGCCTCGACGCCATCCCCGAGGAGAAGCGCACCGCCGTCCGCAACAACGCCGGCGGCCACGCGAACCACTCGCTCTTCTGGGAGATCATGGGCCCGAGCGGCGGCGGCGAGCCGACCGGCGACCTCGCTGCGGCGATCACCGACACCTTCGGCGGCGTCAACGAGCTGAAGGCGGCCGTGAACGACGGCGGCGTGAAGCGCTTCGGCTCGGGCTGGACGTGGCTCGTTTGGGACGGCACCGGGCTCTCCCTGTATTCGACCGCGAACCAGGACTCGCCGGTGATGCAGAGTGACGTGCCGATCCTCGGCATCGACGTCTGGGAGCACGCGTACTACCTCAACTACCAGAACAAGCGCCCGGCCTATCTCGAGGCCTGGTGGAACGTCGTCAACTGGGACGAAGTCGCACGCAGATACGCAGAGGCGCGCGGGTAAACCCGCGCAGCTGAAGGAGTCGGGGGGACACACTTCAGTGTGTCCCACCATCCGTTCCCTCGTTACCGCGTGATCGGGATCATGCGGCTCGCGCTTCCGAGGTAGCCAACTCCGGCCTGGCTATCCGGAAGAACGAGGCGCAGGATCGAGTGACCCTTCGGCAGCCGCGCGCTGAACACCGCACGCGAATTCGCACCGAGGTAGATCTGCTTGACGTTGCGGAAGCTACCGAGCGGCGCCTTGCGCTGGACCCAGACGTAGCGGCCCGCGTACGCGAGATCG
This sequence comes from Gaiellaceae bacterium, assembly GCA_041493175.1. Lineage (GTDB taxonomy): Bacteria > Actinomycetota > Thermoleophilia > Gaiellales > Gaiellaceae > 3-1-20CM-4-69-9. The sequence continues at coordinate 889 of JBGPYI010000189.1, forward strand.
GACGTCACCTTGGCGACGAAGAGATTGCCGCTGCGGCCGAACCCGACGCGCGGGCGGACGTTGATCGTCACGGACGGACTGTTCGCCGTCTTCCAGTGCGCCTGATAGGACGTCTGAATCGTCGGCGACACGCCGAACGAGAACGCGCCGTTCGTCTGCGTCGTCGTGCTGGCGAGCGACTGCGTCCCCTTGCCGTACGGCTGAGAGGTCAGCGTCACCGGCTCGCTGATGAGCTGGTTCGAGACGACGCCCGACACGGTCGTGTTGTCGCCATACGTCACGGTCGTCGACGAGGTTGTCAGCGTGACGGTCCCGGCCGGCGCTGTGACGGTGACGGTGCCCTTGTGCGATGTCGCGAACGAGTCGTGATACGTCGTCTTGACCGCCTTGGCGAAGGTGAACGTGAAGTTCTCGCCGGTCTTGAGCACGGGCGACGCGAATGTGCCGTCGTTCGCGACGACCTGATGGCTCACGGCGTCGGCGTTGTGCCACGTCACAGAGTCGCCGACCATGATGGCCGTCGCGCTCGGCGTGAAACCGCTCTTCGTGATCTGGACTGTCTTGGTGTCGGCTCCGGCGGACGCCGCGACGACGAGTGTCGAAAGCAGCGCCACCGAGAGCAGCAGAATGCGTTTCATTGGGACTCCTCCTCCTCTGGGCTCGCGAATGGAACGTCACGGGATCCGAAAGAGGTGCGGGCGTTACCTACGCCTTACGATCGTCTGTACTCGGCTACTCGACACAGGGATCCCCTCGTCCGGTAGACCTAGGTGATTCGGATCCGGCGTACGCCGGATCCCCGGCGGACGCAAAGGTTCGGTCAAACGCTGCTATGACTCGGTTTCCCCAATCCGTTATGTGCCGTGGCTCGTAGAGACAGACGAGAGATGGAGCTGGCGCTCGACACCCCTGCGCGCCTGCGCGCCGTGCCGAAGGCAGCCTCCTCCCCGGAGCCTTCGACCGACGCGACAGACGCAGACCTCCTCGTCCGGGTCGCGGAACGCGACCGGGTCGCGTTCGAGGCCCTCTACCAGCGTTACGTGCGCTCGGTCTACGGGATCGCGCTGCGGCGGCTGCGCGACCGGCAGCGCGCGGAGGATGCGGTGCAGGAGACCTTTGCCGCGGTCTGGCGGTCGGCTGCGAGCTACCGGCCCGAGCGCGGCCCCGCGGCACCGTGGCTCTACGCGGTGGCGCGGAATGCGATCGTCGACCGGCTGCGCGCGCGCAATGAGCCGCCGATGGAGGCTCCCGACCTTGCATCGGGAGAGCCGGGCCCCGCCGACCAGGCGGAGGCGTCATTCGTCGCGTGGCGCGTCCATCGCGCGCTCGAGGAGTTGCCCGACAAGGAACGGGAGGTCGTCGAGCTGGCCTACTGGAGCGGCATGTCGCAGAGCGAGGTCGCGGACTACCTCAACATTCCGCTCGGCACCGTGAAGACGCGCACGCGCAGCGCACTGTCCCATTTGTCCGACGTCCTCGAAGGAGAGCTTGCGTGAGCCCTGATCCGAACTTCGACGAGATCGTGGCCGACGCAGAGGAGGGGGAGCGCGAGCGCCTCCGCCGCGTCCACGACATGCTCATCGTCGCAGGGCCGCCGCCCGAGCTGACGCCGCAGATGGAGGCGGGGCCGACGCTCGCGATGACCCTCGGCGGCCGCGCGTCTCGCCGGCACGTGCAGCGCCGCGTTGCGCTCCTTGCTGCGGCGATCGTCGTGCTGCTGCTCGCGTTCCTCGTCGGGTACATCACGGGCAACGACAACAAGGTCGGCGGACGGCTCCTGAAGCTGCAGGGCACGGCGGCGGCACCGCGCGCGGAGGCGTCGCTCCGCGTCGAGGCGGTCGATCCGGCGGGCAACTGGCCGATGGAGCTCGCAGCGCTCGGCCTGCCGAAGCTGCCGCCGAAGGGCTATTACGAGGTGTTCCTCGTCCGGAACGGGAAGCCGTGGGCGCCGTGCGGCACGTTCGTCGTGAAGAACGAGAAGGTCGGCGTGTCGGTGAGGCTGAACGCGCCGTACCGGTTGCACCCGAACGACACCTGGATCGTCACGCGCCAGACGTGGGGCGACCGCGGCGCCGGCACGGTCGTGCTCAGACCGCTGACGTAGCGAGCGCAGCCCCGAGGTTAGAACTACGCACCGAACCTCAGGCGATGCCGGGCCAGTGCGCGACTACTTCGCCTGCCAGGTAGCGCGTTTGCGCTCGCGGCCTTTGCCTAGACCGGTCGGTGACCTAGGGTCGGCGCGTGAGCTTCGATGTCGCCGCGGATGCTTATGACCGCTACATGGGGCGGTATTCGGCACGGCTGGCGCCCGGGCTTGCCGACCTCGGGGGCGTGCATGCCGGACAGGCAGTGCTCGACGTCGGCTGCGGGCCGGGCGCACTGACGGCCGAGCTCGTCCGGCGGCTCGGGCCGGACGCTGTGGCGGCTGTCGACCCGTCGGAGTCGTTCATTGCTGCAGCACGCGCGCGGCATCCCGGTGTCGATGTTCGGCTTTCCACTGCGGAGGAGTTGCCCTACCCCGACGGCACGTTCGACGCGACGCTCGCGCAGCTCGTCGTGCACTTCATGAGCGATCCGGTTGCCGGGCTCGCGGAAATGGCTCGAGTGACCCGTGCGGGCGGCGTTGTCGCGGCGTGCGTGTGGGATTTTGCGGGTGAGCGGGCCCCTATCTCTGCGTTCTGGCAGGCGGCTCGCGAGCTCGATAGTGGCGCAGAGGACGAATCTGGCCTGGCCGGTGCGCGTGCAGGTCATCTCTCCGAGTTGTTCGAGGCGGCGGGGCTACGGCGCGTTGAAGAAGCCGCGCTTTCCGCGTCTGTCGATTGCGCGAGCTTCGACGAGTGGTGGGCACCGTTCACTCTTGGTGTGGGACCGGCAGGAGCCTACGCACAAGCTCTTGGCGAAACTGGCCTGTCAGCACTCCGCGAGCGCTGCCGCCACCTGCTGCCAGAAGCGCCCTTTACGCTGAGAGCCTTTGCCTGGGCCGCACTAGGCATCGCCTGAGCGCGTCGACGAGACTCGCGGACCGCCCGCGCTACGCCGAGCGCGACTCGTTCCGCATCTCGCTGAGGAGGCGCTCGAGCCGCTCCTCCGTCGAGTCGTCCACGAACGTCATCGCGGCCGCGACGTTCGGGTGAACATCCGCTATCGCGCGGCGCATCTCGTGCGCGACGGCGCGGTACGACGGATGGCCCTCCGGCCCGGAGCGCAGCTCGATCAGATGCAGCGCCTCGCGCGCGTCGAGCTCGAGCACGTAGCGGATGCGAAAGGCGAGACAGAGCGCGTACGGCGCCTCTTCGGCGAAACCGACGCTACGCAAGCGATCGTGCGCGGCGCGCGACACGTCGAGCGCGCGCTCGTACTCTCCTGCGAGACCCGCGGCGTTGAGCTCGTGCGGCACGTCGGCACCGAGATCCGGCGAGAGCCGCTGCCACTGGCACGTCAGCAGGCGGTGCCGCTGCAGGTCCCGGAACGCGCCGTAGTCGGAGACGATCTCGAAGCGATACGTGAGCGTCTCGAAGCCGCGGCCGGGACG
>JBGPYI010000123.1:0-6766 GCA_041493175.1 Gaiellaceae bacterium
CACGATCTGGGAGCCAGCCTCGTAGAGGGAGTTGAAGGTGTGGAAGAACTCCTCCTGGATCCGCTCCTTGTGCTCGAAGAACTGCACGTCGTCGACGAGCAGGAGGTCGTACGTCCGGTAGCGCTGCTTGAAGCCCTCGATCCGCTTGTCGCGAAGCGAGTTGATGAAGTCGTTCATGAAGGTCTCGCTGGTGATGTAGCGGACGGAGAGGTCACTCGAGTGCTCCGCGACGTACTGCGCGATCGCCTGCATCAGGTGTGTCTTGCCGAGCCCGGTCCCTCCGTAGATGAAGAGCGGGTTGTAGGCCTGCGCCGGAGCTTCCGCCACCGCGAGGGCGGCCGCGTGCGCGAAGCGGTTCGACGAGCCGATCACGAAGAGGTCGAACGTGTACTTCGGGTTCATCCCGGAGTCCGCGGCGCCGCTCCCTGAACGGCGCTTCGGCGCCTCCGCGGGAGCGGGCGTGTCCGCCGGGATCCGCTCCGTCACGGAGAGTGCAATACGGCGCTCCTGACCGGTGACGTCGCGGACGGCCGCGCCGATCAGACCGAGGAAGTGCCCCTCGATCCACTCGCGCGTGAAGTCGTTCGGGACGCCCAGCACGAAGGCGTCATCAGAAAGCTCCGCTCCCTCTGCCTCCGCGAACCACGTGCGATACGTGGTCTCGTTGAGGGCCCCCTTGAGCCGACCGGCGACCTCGTTCCACAGGCTCTCCGCAGTCAGCTCAATTGGGCGATCCACGCCGCCGTACCACTCCTCTCCGGCTTGGGGGAGCGGCGAGCATAGCAGCGTGCTTCAGCGCCTACAATGCGTGGAAACTGGGGATGAAATCAGCGGGATTTGCAGGAGTTTTCCTGACTCCACACGACTCTCCACACCTGTGGATCAAGTCTGACAGTTGGTCACATTTGGAGGCACTTCGCACACGTACCACTGTGGATAACTCTGTGTACCGATGCTCCTCTATACTGGCCCGCCACGGCTCCTCTTTGGGGCACTTTCCTCCTTCTTCGACCTCGTGAAACGGACCTACCAGCCCAACGTGCGCCGGCGGAAGCGCAAGCACGGCTTTCGTGCGCGCATGGCGACGCGTGCGGGCCGCGCGATTCTGAAGCGCCGCCGCGCAAAGGGCCGGAAGCGTCTCTCCGCGTAAAGCAGCACAGTGCAACGCCGGAACCGCCTGTCTCGCTCGCGAGACTTCGACGCTGTCTACCGCCAGGGGCGCTCGACCTCGACGCGGTTCCTCGTCCTCTACTGGTTCGAGCGTGAAGAGGACCCCGGCGAGCCGAGGCTCGGGCTGGCGGTTCCGCGAGCCGTGGGGAACTCCGTTACCCGCAACCGGATCAAGCGGCAGTTGCGCGAGGTCTGGCGCGATCGCCTGGAACGGGTTCATGCGGGCCGCGACTACGTCTTGATTGCCAAGCCCGGGCTTCCAGAGGCGGTGTCGGCGAACGGCTTCGAGTGGCTCGCGGAGCGGGTCGACGAAGTGCTGACGAAGGCCGCGGCGTTAGGTACGTGGGTGTCGCCGCGGTCTGGGCCTACCGCTTCACGCTGGCGCCTTTCCTCGGCGTCGGGCAGTGCAAGTACCACCCGTCCTGCTCCCAGTACGCGATCGATGCCTACAAGGACTTCGGCTTCATCAAGGGGACGGCGCTCGCGGGCTGGCGCCTGCTCCGCTGCAATCCCTGGAGCCGCGGCGGCGTCGACTACGCGCGCGACCAGAAGGTCTTCAAGTGATCGTCGCGAGCATCCTCACGCCGCTCGAGGACCTGCTTCGGCACATCCTCAACGGCCTCCATTCGATCGGTCTGCCCTGGGCGTGGTCGATCGTCGGGCTCACGATCATCGTGCGGATGCTGCTCGTGCCGCTGACCGTGAAGCAGATCCACTCGATGCAGAACATGCAGGCGCATGCGCCGCAGATGAAGGAGATCCAGCGCAAGTACAAGGGCGACCGGACAAAGCTCAACGAAGAGCTGATGAAGTTCTACAAGGAGAACAACATCAACCCGGCGGCGTCGTGCTTGCCGTTGGTGGCACAGTTGCCGGTGTTCATCGGGCTCTTCTACACGCTCCGCCATTTCGCGAAGCATCCGCCGCCGGGCGACCTGTCGTGGCTGCACTTCGTCCCGAACATCGCCAAGCACGCGAACAGCCACTGGTCGGGCTACGTCCTGCTGGCGGTCTACGTGCTCAGCCAGGTGGCGTCGACGTACTTCATGTCCGGGACGATGCAACAGTCCCAGCGAGTGCTGATGATGGTCTTGCCGTTCGTGTTCATCCCATTCATCCTCAAGTTCCCGACCGGGCTCGTCCTCTACTGGATGACGACGAACCTCTGGACCGTCGGGCAAGGGTTGATCACCCGCCGGCTGATTCCGAAAGTTGCACCGCCTTCGAAGTCGACTCCGAAACGCTCTTCGCGGACAGCGCCGAAGGAGACGCAGGACGAGGCCGGGGAGCCGTCCGAGGAGCTTGCCGCGGCCAAGCCGAGCAACGCCCCGCCCCGCCGCGTCAAGCGGAAGAAGAAAGCGCGACGTTAGGCGTGACTACGCAGGAGATCTCGGTGGAGGCGACGGGCGAGACGGTCGGCGAGGCCAAGTGGGCGGCGCTTCGAGAGCTCGAGAAGCAGCGCCCGGGCCTCGACAAGTCGGCCGTGCACTTCCAGGTGGTGACCGAGGGCGAGCGAGGCCTGCTCGGCGTGGGCTTCGCGCCCGCGAAGGTGGTCGCGACCGTCGCCGCGGACGCGGCGGTGGCCGGCCCGGTCGACGAGTCCGAGCTCGCTGCGGAGGCGCGCGCTCTCGTGACGCGGATCGTGGATGGGATCGGCGTCACGGGGCGGATCGACGTCGACGAGGACGACGAGGTCATCACGGTCTCTTGCGCCGGCTCCGACCTCGGCATGCTGATCGGACGTCACGGGCAGACGATCGACGCCGTTCAATACCTCGCGAACGCAGTCATGTGGCGCCATCACCCGGAGGACCGCAAGGAAGTCGTCGTCGATGCCGCGGGTTACCGCGTCCGCCGGCGCATCGCCCTCGAAGCGTTGGCCCTGCGCTCCGCAGAACGCGCGGTGTCGGATCATGAGCCGGTCGAGCTCGAACCGATGACGGCGGTCGAGCGCAAAGTCGTTCACCTGCGGCTCAAGGAGTTCGGCGGGGTCGAGACGACGAGCGAGGGCACGGAGCCCAACCGCTACATCGTCGTGCATCCCGTTGCTTGACGACTGGCTCAAGGCACTCGTCGCCACGCCTGGTCTGACTGGGATCGGCGATCTGGCGGAGGCGCGACGCGCGCTGCTGGAAGACTCCTTGCGCGGCGTGGATGTCGTTTCGGGATTTGAGGGCCCCATCGTTGACGTGGGCTCGGGAGGCGGTGTGCCGGGGATTCCGTTGGCGCTCTCCCTTCCCGACCGCGAGGTGACGCTGCTCGAGGCGATCGGCCGCAAGTGCGACTTCCTGCGTGAGTGGGCGCCGCCGAATGCCCGCGTTCGGCAAGGTCGGGCAGAAGAGCAAGAGACGGACGTCTACGGAGTGGCCGTCGCAAAGGCATTGGCGAAGCCGCCCGTCGCCGCCGAATGGTGCTTGCCGCTCGTGCGTCCGGGCGGTGTTGTGGTGCTCTGGGTGGGGCCGAGCGCGGACACAGAACGCGTCGCGCGGGTGGCGGAACAGGTCGGCGGCGAGCTCGCGGAATCACGCGACGGGCTCCTAGTTTTGCGCAAAGTGCGCCCAACGCCGGAGGGCTTTCCGCGCCGAACCGGCGTGGCGAGAAAGCGTCCGTTGGACTGAGTACCCTGGCAACGTGGCGAAGGTCTACGCGGTGGCGAACCAGAAGGGCGGCGTCGGCAAGACGACGACCGCGATCAATCTCGCCGCGTGCCTCGCGGAAGCCGGCGAGCCTGCCCTCGTCATCGATCTGGATCCACAGGCCAACGCCACGTCGGGTCTTGGCGAGCGGGCGAACGGAACGTCGACATATGACCTGCTCGACGGCGCGCCGCTCCGAGACCTCGCGAGGCCGACGAAGTTTCCGAACCTGCATCTGATTCCCGCCAAACCGGACCTTGCCGGCGCGACGGTGGAGCTGACGCAGCACGGCGACGGGGAGACGTATCTGCGCCAGGCGCTGGCTTCGGACATCGATCAGTACTCCTTCGTCTTCCTCGACTGTCCGCCCTCGTTCGGCCCCCTGACGGTGAACGCGCTTGCCGCCGCGGATCGTGTGCTGATCCCGGTGCAGGCCGAGTACTACGCGCTCGAGGGCCTGTCGCAACTCGTGCATTCGATCAACCTCGTGAAGGTGCGGCTGAATCCGCGGCTCGCCGTCGGCGGCGTCCTGCTGACCATGGTGGACGGACGCACGCGTCTGTCCGCAGACGTCGAGGCCGAAGTGCGTAAGCACTTCGGCGAGCTGGTGTTCACGCAGACGGTCCCGCGCTCGGTGCGTCTGGCGGAGGCGCCGAGCCACGGCCTGCCCGCAATCGCGTACGACCGCCGTTCGCGCGGTGCGGACGCCTACTGGAAGGTGGCGATGGAGCTTGTCGAGCGTGCCTGAACGCAGAGGCCTCGGCCGAGGCCTGGAGGTCCTCCTGGGTGGAGCGACGGCGACGGAGCTCGCCGAGCTTCCCGTCGATGCGATTCACCCGAACCCGCGCCAGCCGCGGCGGCGCTTCGACTCCGAAGCCGGTGCGGGCCTTGCTGACTCGGTGCGTGCACAGGGCGTCGTGCAACCGGTGCTCGTGCGCCCGCGCACGGCCGGCGGTTACGAGCTGATCGCCGGCGAGCGGCGCTGGCGCGCGGCTCGCGACGCCAAGATGAAGACGGTGCCCGCTGTCGTGCGCGACGCCGACGATCGGGACACGTTGCTCCTCGGCCTCGTCGAGAACGTCGCGCGCGAGGATCTCTCTCCGATCGAAGAGGCGCGCGCGTTCGCGGTTGTCCTGGACGAGTTCGGGCTCTCGCTCGGAGAGCTCGCAGAGCGCGTCGGCAAGTCGAAGCCGGCGGTGTCGAACCGGGTGCGACTCCTCGAGCTGCCCGAGGACGTGCTGAAGATGGTCGAGCGGGGCCAGCTGACCGAAGGCCACGCGCGCGCCGTGCTGGCGGTGCCGGACCACGAGGGCCGCCGCGCGCTGGCGCGGAAGATCGTCCAAAAGGGGATGTCCGTCAGAGCTGCGGAGCGGGCCGCCCGCTGGGCCGGCGCCAAGACGAAGCAACGCCGTCAAACGACGAAGCTCGATCCGTCGCTCGTCGCCCGCGCCAAGACTGCAGCCGACCGAATCACCGGTTTCTCGAGCCGAATCGTGTCGAATCGCCTCGAAATCTCCTTCGCCGACGAGACCGAGCTCGAAGAGCTCGTCGAAGCCCTGGAGCAAGCCTCGAAGTAGCCGTATCCCGTTCAGGCGCCAAGGCGTTGAACGCGGGACATGGTCGGACTGTGGCTGAACGACATGGAATCGCTTGAGGCGATCTCCCAGGACGCCGAGGCGAGGCAGATCTTCCTTCGCATGGCGGCGATGTCACGGGACGGCCAGATGAAGAGCTTCCTGACCGAACTGGCCCGCGACGAGGATGCCGACGACGAGACGAAGGGCACGCTGAAGGCGCTAGCCGACGACGACTCGTTCCTCCTGGCGGTCGAGGACTACCTCCAGCGCACGACGGTTCTTCACTGAGCCGAAGAACAGAAGGTCGCAACAGATTTACATCGCACCGCCGCGCTCGACATGTGCGAGCGCGGCTCACAGACGCTCTTGGCGACAACGGCCGCCGAAAGTCATCATGGCCGCGAAGCGGCCGGACTTTCGGCGGTTAGGCCGGACTCCCGACGGTGATGGGCGATCGTGGACTCGAACCACGGACCTCCGCCTTATCAGAGCGGCGCTCTAACCAACTGAGCTAATCGCCCGCGAGAGGCTGGATTGTAGCGGGACGTTTCCCTATGCTCGCCCGCATGGCAACGCTCGGCGAGGTGATGACGAAGGACGTGCTCTCGGTCGCTCCGGAGGACACGATCGGTGAGGCGGCTCAGAAGATGACCGACCAGGGGGTCGGTGCCGTGGTCGTCTCCGACTTCGGCCGGCTGATCGGGATCTTCACCGAGCGCGACCTGATGCGCGCCGTCGCCGGTCGGGTGCACTCGAGTGAGGCGCGCGTGCGCGAGTGGATGACGCCGGATCCCGTGACGATGACCGAGGATGCATCCGTCGAGGAAGCGGGGCAGACGATGATCGAACGCGGCTTCCGCCACATTCCGGTCGTCGCGGGTGAGCGTGCCGTCGGCATCGTCAGCATTCGCGACGTCGCCGAGTGGCGTTTCAAACGCTCCGAGTAAGGGATAGCGCCGTGTCACCGGAGTGCCGATGCCGCTAGTGGCGTCTGTCCTCGCTGCGGCAATGGAGATCGGAGACCTCGTCACCTACCAGGGTCGTGCCTATGTACTCCGTGGGCTCGAGCCGATGAGCGTGCCCAACCGGCGCGCCGAGCTCGAGGATCCCGAGAGCGGCGAGGTCATCGCCGTGCCCCTTGCGGAGGTTTCGCCGCAAGACCCCTGAGCTACCATCAGAGCAAGGCCATGCAGGAGATGCAGATCTACGGGGTCAGCTTCGATCTCGTCGGCAAGCAGCCGATCGTGCTGCTCAAGACTGCCGAGGGAAACAAGTTTCTGCCGATCTGGATCGGCCACCCGGAAGCGGCCGCGATTCTCATGAAGCTTCAGAGCGCGTCCACGCCTCGGCCCATGACGCACGACCTCGTGACCGACATGCTCG
>JBGPYI010000196.1:0-4036 GCA_041493175.1 Gaiellaceae bacterium
CGATGGCGGGGCTGCCGGTGATCATCCGCCTGCTCGACCCGCCGCTGCACGAATTCCTGCCCTCCGTCGAGGAGGCGACCTCGGACGAGATGCGCAGGCGGATCGAGCAGCTCCGGGAGGCGAACCCGATGCTCGGCACACGCGGTTGCCGGCTCGGGCTCGAGTACCCCGGGATCTACTAGATGCAGGTGCGCGCGATCGTTCGGGCGGCGAAGGCGGTGCGCGAGCGCACCGGCGAGGCTCCGCTGGTCGAGATCATGCATCCTCTCGTCGGCTTCGAGGAGGAGCTGCGGCGGCTGCGTGAGCTCACCGAGCGGGTAGCGGCCGAGGAGCCGTCGGTCGAGTATCTCTGCGGCACGATGATCGAGCTGCCGCGAGCGTGTGTCCGCGCCGACGACATCGCGCGGATCGCCGACTTCTTCTCCTTCGGCACGAATGACCTGACGCAGACGACGCTCGGTTTCTCACGCGACGACGCGGAGGGCAAGTTCCTCACCTTTTACCTCGAGCAGGAGATCCTGGAGCGAAACCCGTTCGAGACGATCGACCAGGAGGGTGTCGGGGAGCTGATGCGGATCGCGGTCGAGCGCGGCCGGAGCGTCAAGCCCGACCTGAAGCTCGGCATCTGCGGCGAGCACGGGGGAGAGCCGAAGTCGGTGGCTTTCTGCCACGAGCTGGGGCTCGACTACGTCAGCTGCTCGCCCTACCGCGTGCCCCTCGCTCGGCTTGCTGCGGCACAGGCGACGCTTGCCGCGACCGGTGTCGTCGCGTACGCGGCCGCGGGCGGCTGATGGGCTACGCCATCCTGCTCGACGGAGAGCGCGTCGCGCGCGTGAGCTCCGACGCCGCCGTCCGCGCCTGGATCGCGAAGTACCGCGAAGACCATGCGGAAGACGATCCTGCGGCCGTGCACCTCCAGATCCTCGAGCGCGGCGCGCTCGCCTGGCTCGTCGGCGGCAAGCTCGTCGACCGGGACAGGTTCCTCTAGCTGAAGCGCGTTTCGTGGAACGAGCTCCAGGTGACGCCGAGCAGGAAGCTCACTCGCATGGAGCGAGCGGAGATCGACACCGAGGCCGAACGCATCGGTGTGTTCCTCGGGCTGGAGCCCGTGCTTACGGTCGAATGACGACGGGCGTGCCGAGCGGAACCGTGCGCATCAGGTAGCGCAGATCGGAGTCGCTCGCGTGTACGCAGCCCGCGGACACGGCTCGGCCGAAGTCGCTCGCCGAGAGCGTGCCGTGGATCGCGATGCGGTTTCCGCCGGTCCAGCCGGCCGGCAGGTTCGGCTGTGTTGCCGACAGCGCGAGGATGCAGCAGCCGTAAGCGGCGCTGTAGGCGCCGCCGTTCAGCTTGTCCGTGACGGCGAAGGTTCCTGTCGGAGTCGGAGAGTCGGTACGGCCGACGCCGATGCTGAGGCGGCGCACCGCGGCGCCGTTGCGCCGAACGACCAACGAGCGCCTGGAAAGGTCCACGTCCAGTTCGAAACGGGTGCGCGCGTAGCGCAGTCCGCCTGACTTCGCGTCAACCCACACCACCCGATTGTTCCCGACGCCGGCCTCGGTAACTGCAAGCCAGCGCCCGTCCCGCTTGGCCACGACGCTGAGTGCGCGCTGCGATCCGAACGGTGTCCTCGAACCAACGCGTGCGAGCACCGGGCCGAACGGCCGGCTTCGCAGCGCCAGTGCGTGCCCGGGTCGGACCTCGGCGATCACGTGCGCGGGCGTCTGGTGCGGCGTCCTGACGCGCACCCAGCCCGCCGTTGATGAGGTTGGGGCGAGCTGCACCCGTCCGACGGCGGTCGTTGGAGCGAGCGCAGCGGCGCCTGCGCTGACGCAGACGAGCGAGACGAGGGCGAGGAGCGACCGAGCCACACCGTGTGGATCGGCAGGGCCATGCGGTCATGGGCTCCCTCGAACGAGTTGCCTCGAACGAGGGACGGCACCTCTAGCTCTTGCGCAGCTCCCGCGCGAAGGAGCCGCCGCCGATGATGCGCTCTGCGTGGTCACGCACGCGGTCGCGCAGACCGCGGTCCGAGGTGACGACCCAGACAGGCGGCTCTAGCTCCCTAACGAGGCGGGCGATCTGGTCGTCTCCGGACTCCGTGCCCTCCCAGACGACCTGTACCAGATGGCCTCGCTGGTCGCCCCAGGCCGCGCTGTGCTCGACGAGCTCGTCGCCGGGCATGTTCGGCCAGAGCGAGCGGCGGACGTTCTCCGCATCGACGAGGACGGTGGCCATGACCCGAGTTGTACTCTCAGCAGCCCGTGCGCGAGCCTCGAGCGGAAGCCCCCCGGATACCTGGCGCCTACGGCGTGCCGACGGACGCCTCCGGTGGAGACCGCCTCCCCTGGAGCTGGGCGGTCGAGCAGCTAACGGCGGCGCGGAACTACTGGATCTGCACGGCACGGAGCGACGGGCGGCCGCACGCGGCGCCTGTCTGGGGCCTCTGGCTCGACGATGCCGTCTGGTTCAGCACGTCACCGGAGTCGCTCAAAGGCCGGAACATGGCGCGTGACCCGGGCATCGTGATCCACCTCGAGAGCGGCGACGACACGGTGATTCTCGAGGGCAAGGTAGAGCGCCCTAACGACCGCGATGCCTTGACGAGGTTCGCCGATGCCTACGAGAAGAAGTATGCATACCGGCCGGAGCCGTCGAGCGAAGGCCACGGCATCTACCTGCTGCGCCCGCGAGTGGCGCAGACGTGGACGGAGAAGGACTACCCGCGTACCGCGGCGCGGTGGGTGTTCGACTCTTAGTAGCTGTAGCTCGTCACCCGCCAGTAGGCGATCGCGACGGAAGCGACGCCGACGAGCAAAAGAGTGGCCACGCCGAGCAGTCCAGGACGACCGTAGGCGGCATGGCCGCGTCCTAAGCGGGTCAGGCCGAGGGCGCAGACGATTCCTCCGACCAGACCGCCGATGTGTCCACCTTTCGAGATGCCGCTGATCGAGAATGTGAGCACGAAGTTGATGAGGATTATGCCCAGCGCGCTCCCACCGAAGACATAGTCGCGCTGCCGCTCGAGAACGAGTCCCGCTCCGAGGATCCCGAAGATCGCGCCCGAGGCACCCACCGTGGGGGTCAGGAAACCGTTCGACCAGAGCAGGGCGCCGGCAGAGCCCGCGAGCCCGGATACGAGATACAGCATGAGGTAGCGGCCCGAGCCGATCCGCTCTTCCAGAAGAGAGCCGAACCAGTAGAGGCCAACCATGTTCATGATCAGGTGCACAGGCCCGTAGTGCAAAAACGCCGCCGTCAGCAATCTCCACCAATCGCCGTGGTCGAGTGAAGGACCGAAGAGCGCACCGTTCAAGTAGATCGTGCTTCCGGTGCCGTTCACTCCGCCGCCCGTCGCCAGCTCGGCGACATAGACGCCGACGTCGATCGCGATCAACGCCTTCGTGACCTTTGCCCCTGTACCCTCGAAGGCTGCGCGCCGGACTCCCCGGGTCACGCGCTGGACGCCCTGCGGTTTCCCCGAGTGCTCCGGGCAGCGGATCCCGACGGGAGCCATGGTCATGCACTCCGTGCAGATGGGTCGTCCGCACTCCGAGCAGGAGAGGCCGGTCAACCGGTCGGGATGGCGGTAACAGGTCTTCTCGACGGCTTCAGCCATGAGCGAAGTAGCGTAGTTGGATGCGCATTCACGTCGCATTCACTCCCGCCGAGACGGGTCCTGCTCCGATTGGGGTGGTGGTCGACGTCCTCCGGGCGACGTCGACGATCGCGCAGGCGCTTGCGTCCGGTTACCGGCGCGTCCTCTGCTGCGCCGAGATCGAGGACGCGCTGGCGCTGCGTGCGCAGATCCCCGACTCGCTCGTGGGCGGCGAGCGCAAGGCGGTCCAGGTCGAGGGCTTCGACGTCGGCGCGTCGCCGCGGGAGTTCCTGGAAGCGCGAGCGGAGACGCTGATTCTCTCGACGACGAATGGGACACGGGCGATTCTGGAGACTTCGCAGCGATGTGAGGAGGTCGTGCTCGGCAGCCTGCTGAACCTCGACGCGGTCGCACGTGCGTCGGCTGGGCGCGACGCCG
>JBGPYI010000168.1:0-5359 GCA_041493175.1 Gaiellaceae bacterium
AAAGACGCGCCGACCGTCCGGCGGCCGGCGCTGACGCTTCACCTGAGCGAAGCGAATCTCAAAAGGCCGCGCGCCCGCCCGTTTGTCCTCGGAACGGTTGGGCGCCGCAGCTTTGGTGCCCTCTCCCCCTTGCACACGTTGTAGTCAGATTCGCGGTGCGCGCTATCCCTGAAACGAGGTACCTCGCTCGTTCAAGGGATAATCCCTCCAACGAGGGAGTGGTTCTTCACGCGCCTGCGATCAAAGAGCGGACGCTAAGCCGGCCGCCCGGGCAAAGCCCGCACGGCCTCTATGCGGCGGCGCCGAGTCGGCGCCTTGAACGAGGGCCGTCAGCTAGCCGTCAGCTTGGCGTGACGCGGTACGCGTCGAACACCGCTTCGATGTTGCGCAGCGCCGTCAGCAGGCCGCGCAGCTCCTTCACGTCACCCACCTCGGCGACGTACCAGTTCCTCGCCATCTGATCCTCGACGGTGCCGCCGTAGGACACGATGTTGGCGCCGTGCTCGGCGAAGGTCCGCGCCACGTCTTCGAGCAGGCGGGGGCGGTCCCAGGAGTCGACCGCGATCTGGACGCGGAAGCTCTGCGATGCGCCGCCGTCCCAGGTCACGGGCGTGAAGCGCTCGGGCTGGCGCGCGAGCGCCTTGACGTTCGGGCAGTCGCCCCGGTGGATGGTGATCCCCTTTCCGAGCGAGATGTAGCCGACGATCTCGTCTCCCGGCACCGGCGTGCAGCACCTGGCGAGCCGCACGAGGACGTCGTCGACCCCGTGGACGTTGATTCCGTAGTTCTCGCTCCCGACGGCATGTTTCGCGCGCGGAGCCTTGAGCGTAACGGCTTCCTCCTCGGCGACCTGTTCCGTCTTCAGCCGCTGCAGGACCTTGTTGACCACCTGCTGCGGGCCGATCTTGCCGGAGCCGAGCGCGAGGTAGAAGTCCTCGGCCTTCTTGAAGTTCATGTCGCGGATGACCTCCGCGAGCACCGCGGAGCCCGCGAGCTTGCGGTACGGAAGTTTCGCCGCCTTCAGCGATTGCTCCAGCGAGTCCCGGCCCTTCTGCTCCTGATCCTCGCGCGTCTCGCGCGAGAACCACTGCCGGATCTTGTTACGCGCGCGCGAGGAGGCCGCCAG
The DNA here is from genome assembly GCA_041493175.1 of Gaiellaceae bacterium. GTDB lineage: Bacteria > Actinomycetota > Thermoleophilia > Gaiellales > Gaiellaceae > 3-1-20CM-4-69-9. The sequence continues at coordinate 1,127 of JBGPYI010000168.1, forward strand.
CGAGATCCAGTCTCGCGACGGGCCGCGGCCGGCCTTCGAGGTCAGGATCTCGACGAAGTCGCCGTTCTTCAGCCGGTAGTGCAGCGGGACAATGCGGCCGTTGATCTTGGCCCCGACGGTGCGATGCCCGACGTCCGTGTGCACCGCGTACGCGAAGTCGATCGGCGTCGCGCCCGTGGGAAGGGTCTTCACCTCGCCCTTCGGGGTGAAGACGTAGACCTCGTCGTCGACGAGATCCGTCAAGAACGCGCGCTTGTACTCGCCGGGCTCGTCGATCGTTTCGGGCTGCGCCTCCATCAGCTGGCGCACCCAGCTCTCCCAGGCCTCGTCGGTCTTCGGGTGCCGCCCACCCTTGTAGCGCCAGTGCGCGGCGATCCCGAACTCCCCTGTCTCGTGCATCTCGCGAGTGCGTACCTGAATCTCGAGCGGGCGTCCCTCCGGACCGATCACGGTGGTGTGCAGTGACCGGTAGCGGTTGAACTTCGGCATGGCGATGTAGTCCTTGAAGCGGCCGGGCATCGGCCTCCACAGGGAGTGGATCAGGCCGAGGGCGCCGTAGCAGTCGCGCGTTCCTTCGTCGCCGGAGCGCTCCACGATGACACGCATCGCCGTGAGGTCGTAGATCTCGTTGAACTCGCGGCCCTTCTTCGCCATCTTGTCGTAGATGGAGTAGAAGTGCTTCGCGCGGCCCGAGATCTCCACGGGGATGTCGACCTTGGTCAGCTCGAGCTGCAACACCCGTGCCGCCTCGGACACGTGGCCTTCGCGGTCGGCGCGGCGCTCGTTGACCATCGCCTTGATCTCCTCGAACTTGCGCGGATGCAGGGTCTCGAACGCGAGGTCCTCGAGCTCCCACTTCATTGCGTGGATGCCGAGCCGGTGCGCGAGCGGCGCATAGACCTCGAGTGTCTCCTTCGCCTTCTGGATCTGTTTCTGCTTGCCGAGGTATTCGATCTCGCGCAGGTTGTGCAGCCGGTCGGCCAGCTTGATCAGGATCACGCGCACGTCCGCCGCCATCGCGACGATCAGCTTGCGGTAGTTCTCGGCCTCTGCCTGTTCGCGGCTTTGGAACTGGACGCGCGTCAGCTTCGTCACGCCCTCGACGAGCTTCGCGACCTCGTCGCCGAACTCTGAGCGGACGTCGTCCAGCTCGACGTCGGTGTCCTCGACGACGTCGTGGAGGAGCGCCGCAGCGATGGTCTCGTCATCGAGGCGGAGCTGGGCGCAGATCTTGGCAGCGCCCCAGGGGTGGAGCACGAAATCCTCGCCCGAACGGCGCTGCTGGCCCTCGTGGGCGGTCGCGGCGAAGAGGAAGGCCCGCCGGATCAGGTCGCGATCGACCTCCGCGTTGTAGGCGGAGACGGCCGCAATCAGCTCGTCGATGAGCTCCTGATGCTTTTCGTGAGCCTCAAGGACAGCCATACCCTCAGTGTACTCCGGAGGTATCGGGCCCCCTTCCCCCGTTCCGGGGACGTATCTCAAGGGCAGGAACCTGCGTCCCGATGATGAAGGGGAGTCGTCCATGCACTGGTACAGACGCCGAAAAGAACGCCGTGCCGCCGTGCGCGCAGCACGGCTCCTCCTTGCGCTCGACGCCCTCGCCGGGCCACGTCCGCGGCGACCGCAGCGCGTTCGCCGGGCCAACGTCGGCACCGCCCGTTAGCCGACGTTCAGGAACGCCTCCGAGTAGACCGCCTGGCCGCGCAGCGTCGGGAGGTAGGCACTCAGCAGCCGCACCATGAAGTACTGCGCCTCGACTCCTGCCGGAGGCTCGATGCCATTCTCATCGGAGCGCCGGAAGCCGAAGCGCTCGTAGAAGCGCGGGTTGCCTTCGAGGAGGATCAGCGGCTCACCGCGCGCGTCGGTCAGGCGTACCGCTTCGTTCATCAACGCGCTGCCGATGCCACGGCGCTGATGTGAGGGCAGCACCGCAAGCGGGCCCAGCTGAAGCACCGGGTGTGCCCCCGGTTCGATTTCGACGTAACTGAGGAGCACGTGGCCGACGACTTCCTCGTCCGCGGTAGCCACGAGCGACAGCTCGGGCACGAAGCGATCGGACGCGCGAATCGCATCGACAACGTCCGCCTCGACCCCTCTTCCGAATGCTTCCTCGTTGACCTTCCTGATCTCTGCCCTATCCTCGTCGTCGTCCGTCTCCGGTCGGATCCTCACGCCGCGCGCAGCAGTACCGGCTCCGCGAGCAGCGAGCGGAACGTCTCGGACTCGAGCGGATGGCGCTTCGGCCCTCCCTCCTCGACCTCGAGCTCGTCGAAGATCGCCTGTGCTTGCGGGTCACGTGGCTGCGCTTGCCACTGCGCGCGCAGCCACGTGTAGAGCTCGTCGAAGCGGTCGTCAGCGTCGAAGACGCGACGCACGACGAGCTGCGGCGACACCGTCCCGTTCCAGTGGTTCTCCTGCAGGCGAAACGCCACGTCGTAACGTCCCTCGCGTCGGTAGCGGTCGAGTTTCGTCCCCTGTCCGAAGGCGATCGCGCCTCCCGCGTCGCGGCCGTCTCGGTGGACGCGGAAGCGGAGATGCTTCCCGTCGCCGACCGTCGCGAGCTCGCCGAGCTCACAGCCCGGTGCCAGCAGCGTGACGTCGGGATTGGCCAGGCCAAACGGTGCGAGGGCGCGCAGCTCTTCGCAGAGCTCGAGCGTGAGCTTTGCGTCGCGCGGCAGGACCGCGTCGACGACGGTCGCCGGGACGAGGTCCTCCGGCCCCAGCAGACCTTCCGCCTGAGCCGCGAAAGCCTCGGCGAACGGCTCGATCCACTCCGGCACGATCGAGAGGCCGGCCGCCGCACGATGGCCGCCGAACCGCTCGAGGAACTTCGAGCACGCACCAAGCGCGCCATGGAGATCGAACGACGGGATCGAGCGCCCCGAGCCCTTCCAGAGCCCGTCGGTCCCGGCGATGAGGACGACCGGCCGGTGATAGCGCTCGACGAGACGTGAGGCGACGATGCCGATCACGCCCTCGTGCCAGTCTTCGCCCCACACGACGTAGGCGGAACGGCGCCGCTTCGCTTCCGGCCATTCCTCGACCTGTGCGATCGCTGCGCGCAGGATCTTGTCTTCCACGGCCTGCCGGTCGCGGTTCAGCTCCTCGAGCCGGTCCGCGAGGCGGCGTGCTTCGTCGGCGTCCTCCGTCAGGAGCAGCTCGAGCGCTGCGCGCGGATCGCCGAGCCGGCCCGCCGCATTGATCCGCGGCGCGAGCCGAAAGCCGACCTTGCCCGCGTCCACCGCGGCCGGATCGACGTGCGCGGCCTTCATCAGCGCACGTAGCCCCAGCTTCTGCGTTCGTGCGAGCGTGCGCAGCCCTGCGATCGCAAGCGATCGGTTCTCACCCACGAGCGGGACCACGTCCGCGATCGTCGCGAGGGCGACGAGATCCAGATGCCGGCGCAGCACTTCGGACTCCGCACCCAGCAGCGCCTGGCCGAGCTTGTAGACGACGCCGGTCCCGCAGAGATCCTGGAAGGGATAGTCGGAAGGGCGCGTCGCGACGATCGGGGCGTCCGGCAGCTCGTCGCCGGGACGATGATGGTCGGTCACGACAACGTCGAGCCCGAGCTCGCGTGCGCGCCGGACCTCTTCGACGGCGGTGATGCCGCAGTCGACGGTCAGGACGAGCCCGCAACCCTCCTCCGCGAGCCGCTCGAGCGTCTGCCCGCTGACGCCGTAGCCCTCGTCGAAGCGGCTCGGCAGGTGCCACTCCACCTCCGCGCCGAGCTCGCGCAGCACGAGCACGGCGAGCACCGTGGCGCAGATCCCGTCCACGTCGTAGTCGCCGTGCACGCAGATCCGCTTACCCGCGGCGATCGCAGTGCGAATCCGCTCCACGGCGTCGGCCATGTCCCCCAGCAGCAAGGGATCGTGCAGGGGCTGCTCGCCGGCCAGGAAGGCCCGCGCCACCTCGGGGTCGCCGTAGCCGCGCCGGACGAGCACGCTTGCCGTGATCTCGCTGAGGCCGAGCTCCTTTGCGAGGCCGCTCGCCTGCCGGTGCGGGCACGGACGGATCGTCCAGATGCCCTCAGACATACCGGACTACCGTACGAGCGGTGTCGGACGGCATCCCCCTGCGGGAGGAGTTTCTCCTCGACCCGAGTGTGACGTTTCTGAACCACGGCTCATTTGGAGCCTTGCCGCGCGCCGTCTTCGAGAGCTACCAGGAGTGGCAGCTCGAGCTCGAGCGTCAGCCGGTGCTGTTTCTCGCCCGCCGGCTGGACGAGCT
>JBGPYI010000080.1:0-8647 GCA_041493175.1 Gaiellaceae bacterium
CGCGCCGGCCCACTCGATGATCGTCCTCAGCATCCAGGGGACCCGCATCACGCCCGAACTGGTCATGCTCTAGGCCCACTTGACAAGGCGAACAAGTGTTCGGTACTCTACGAACACATGTTCCCTCGACTGGCACTCCTCCTCCTGGCCATCTCCCTCGTGGTGGGCGTGGTCGCCCGGCCGTCCGGTGGCGCGGGGAAACCCGTGCGCTACGTCGTCAAGCCGACGGACACCCTCTGGTCGATCGCGGCCACCCACTACGGGGGCGATCCACGGCAGGGGATCTGGGAGCTTCAGCAGCGCAACCACCTGCACAGCACGACACTCGTGCCGGGGCAGCACTTGGTCCTGCCCTAGGAGGGTTTGGCGCGAAAGAGAAGTGCAGGAGAGCGGATGGAGAACCGCCCTCCTGCTGGTGAAACAGAGATTTGTAGGAAGGGGCGAGCTTCCCGGGAAAAGGGCTGCGGCGCCCCTATCCCCCTATGTCCCTGTTGTCTAGAGTAATCGGCAGAACCACTTAATGTCTTGAGCCGGTACGCGCTAGGCCGCATGGCTTAGACCCCTCTCCGTGTCCACGATCCTGCCCCAGCTTCAGGCGGTGTCCACGCGCGTTTGTGTGGCTAGGGCTCGATGAGAGGTAGGCCGGCGGTGTAGACCTTCTCGCCGCGGAAGAGGCGCTGTTTCGGATCCCACGGAAAGAAGATGACCACCTTCCAGGCGAGCCGCTTGCCCGAGGGAGGAAAGCCGAGCCATTCCGCCTGGTGCGTGCCGGTCACGTCGGCCTCCTCGCACACGCCCTGCGGCCCGATCACGATGTCCGTCAGGTCGAAATGGATGTCGGGGAACGCGGAGAGCAGCTCCATGTAGAAGCGCGCTGCTCCCTCGTGGCCTTCCCAACGGTGCCCGCTTTGGGCGAGTTCGTACACGCAGTCCGGCGTCAGCGTCGAGATCAGGCCCGGCAGGTCGCGCTTGTCCTCGGCGATCGAGTGCCGCTTCCAGAGCTCGCGGATCTGGTTCTGCTCGTCCCCGGAAGCTTCGCGCCGGATGAGATTCCGAATGTCTTCGCTCATAGCTCGCCGCTGTACACGCGCCGAGCCTACAAGTCAGGCAGACGCCGCTACCTGGTACGGCTCGTCCGGCGCGTCCCGCGCGCCTGCTGCGTCCGGCTCGAAGAGAGCCGGTTGGCGCCGGAAGGCCGCGAAGAACGCATCCACGACGGCCGGAGAGAACTGCGTCCCGCGGCAGCGCCGCACTTCGGCCGCTGCCTCGTCGACGCTCAGCGCGTGCCGGTAAGGACGATCCGAGGTCATCGCGTCCCAGGCGTCGGCGAGCCCGACGATGCACGCTTCGGGCGGAATCGCGTTGCCCGCGACCCCGTCGGGATACCCCTTGCCGTCCCAGCGCTCGTGGTGGTGCCGGATGATCGGTACTGCATCGTGCAGACGGCTGAAGTGAGAGACGATCTCGGCGCCGTCCGCGGGGTGGCGCTTGATCGCCGCGTACTCGTCGTCGTCGAGCGCCTCGGGCTTGGTGAGGATGCTGTCAGGGACGGCGATCTTCCCGATGTCATGAAAGAGGCCGCCGAACCGAATCGCGTCGAGGCTGTCGCGCGCCAGCCCCAGCTCTTCAGCGACCGCGAGCGCGATGCCCTGCACGCGTGCCGAGTGGCCGGCCGTGTAGGGATCTTTCGCATCGACCGTCGCGTTCAGGCTCTCGATCGCCTCGAGCGAGCTCTCCTCGAGCCGGCGGTACGACTCCATCAGCTCCCTCGAACGTGACCGAAGCGTCACGGCTTGGCGCTTGATCGTCGAGGACGCTTTGCGAACGAGGAGCGCGAGCGCGGTGTACAGCGACGCAAAGACGGCGATGACCGCGATCCAAATGACCCGCTTGCGCGAGGCGATGAAGCTCTCGGTGTGCTGCGGCCTCGCGTAGATCTCGTAAGCCCCCAGCGCGCGCTTGCCGTCGATGCTCATGATCGGCGCGTAGACCTCGAAGACGTGGTCGAGGCCGAGCCCGCGCTCCACAGCGTTTTCTGCGCCCCCCAACGCGCTGATCGAGGCATGCGCACGCCGCTTCTCGATCGTCTCGCCGAGGTCGCCGAGCAGCGCCGACGAAAAGCGCCGGCCGATTCGCTCGGGCGCGCGGTTCGTCCAGACGAGTGTGCCGTCCGGACGCCACACCTTGACCGACAGGAGGTCAGGCTGCCGCCGCAGCTGCGCCTTGAGCTGGAGCGGGAGATGCGGCGAAATGTGGAGCTGGTTGCCGCGAACGAGTTGCGGCCGAAGCACCCCGTCGACGTACTGCGTCAGGCTCGTGCTGGTGTCGTCGAGCGCCTGGCGTTGTAGGGATGTAGTGAGCAGCCAGCCCAGCATCGTCGCGCCGATGAACAGGATCCCGGCGCTCGCCAGCAAGAAGACATGCAGCAGCGTGACCGAGCGATGGAGCGCCCAGCCGACGGAGACCCCTGGAGCCGCGTGAGAAGCCATCTCGTCCTCAGGGCCGCTATCGGCTGGGACTCGGGCTGGCTTGAGCGTCCCAAAACTAGAATCGGCCCATGGATCTCGACCTCGTCTTCCTAGGCACCGCGGGCTCGATGCCGACCGCCCAGCGGGCGCCGGCGGCCCTGCTCGTACGCCGGGGCGGCGACCGGCTTCTGTTCGACTGCGCCGAAGGGACCCAGCGCCAGCTGCTCCGGTCGTCAGTCGGCCTCGTCGAGTTCGGCGAGATCTTCGTCACGCACTTCCACGCCGACCACATCCTCGGGCTCCCGGGCCTCTTCAAGACCTTCTCGCTGCGGGGGCGCGAGCGCCCGCTGGACGTGTACGGCCCGCGCGGGCTCGTCGACCTGCTCGGGTCGCTGAAGCGGGTCGTGGGGAAGCTTTCGTACGAGCTGCGCGTGGTGGAGCTCGAGCCGGGCGACCTGCTCGAACGGGACGGCTATAGGCTTGCGGCCTTCGCCGTCTCGCACGGTGTCCCGGCGGTCGGGTGGTCGCTGATCGAGGCGACGAGGCCGGGACGCTTCGACGTCGAGGCGGCCGATGCCCTCGGTGTGCCGAGTGGCCCCGCGCGCGGCGCGCTGCAGCAAGGGGAGTCGGTGACCTGTCCGGACGGGCGCACCGTGAGCGCCGATCAGGTGCTCGGGCCGCCGCGACCCGGCCGTACGATCGTGATCACCGGCGACACGGCGCCCTGCGAGACGATCGTCGAGGCGGCGTGGGGCGCGGACGTCCTCGTCACCGAGGCGACTTTCTCGGAAGAAGAGCGCGAGCGCGCGCAAGAGACGATGCACCAGACGGCCGCCCAGGCCGCCGGCATCGCACAGCGCGCGAACGTCGGGCTGCTCGCCCTGACCCATCTCTCCAACCGCTACTTCGGTCCGGAGATCGCCCGCGAGGCGCGCGAGATCTTCCCGGACACGGTCGTTCCGAAGGATTTCGACGTCGTCGAGGTCCCGCTCGCCGAGCGAGGCACACCGAAACTGGTCAAGGGTGGGGCGCTCCACCGGCGCAGGCCGGAGGCCGTATCATCGGCGCCGAGATGACGGGCATGGTTCGAGTTGCGGTCGCCGGCGACGTGGCCGAGGCGGAGGAGATCCAGGAGATCCTGCGCTCGGCAGGCATCGACGCGGAGATCGCCGACGGCGAGGACGATTCCGTGACCGTGTCTGTCCCCGAGTCGTCGGTCGAGCAGGCACAGGACGCGATCGAAGCCATGACCGAGCCCGAAGACGTGATCGGCGAGCCGTAGGCCCCGAGCTCGCTGCCGCGCGGCCGTTTGCGCGCCGTCCGGAGTAGCGTCTAGAGTCCCCCACGATCTAACCCCTTTAAGCCGGTCCAGTGAGGCCGGGAAGGAGTCATGTGAAGCTGCCTGCTCGCACACCGTCGACCCTGCCTGCGCCGTGACCACGGTGGGGGCCCCGGCGGGAACCGTCCTCCTCGATGCCGACGCGCTGCGCCGGACGCTGTCGCGGATCGCGCACGAGATCATCGAGGGGAACCCCGATCTTGCCCGCGTCGCGCTCGTCGGCATCCAGACTCGCGGCGTCCCGCTTGCGCATCGTCTGCGACGGCTGATCGAGGAGCGAGCCGGCGCTGCGCCGGATCTCGGCGCGGTCGACATCACGTTCTACCGCGACGACGTCCAGGTCCGGAGCGGGGGCGCACCCCGGCATCCGCAGCCGGTCGTCCGCTCGACCGCGCTCGACTTTCCGCTCGAGGGCAAAACCGTGGTCCTCGTGGATGACGTCCTCTACACGGGGCGCACGATCCGTGCGGCCATCGAAGCGCTCTTCGACTACGGCCGCCCCGAGCGCATCCAGCTCGCCGTCCTCGTCGACCGCGGCCACCGCGAGCTGCCGATCCGTCCCGACTACGTCGGCAAGAACCTTCCGACCTCACGCGACGAGCGCATTCAGGTGCAGCTCCTCGAGGTGGACGAGGTCGACCGCATCCTGCTCGTTCCCGCACCAGAGGAGGCCCACGAGGATGGCTGAGATCCGTGTCATGCGGGAGGACCTGCGTCCGCCCGCATCGCCGCCGAGGCGGCACTTCATCTCGATCAAGGACGTCACGCGCGACGATGTCGAGCGGCTGCTCGCGACCGCGCGCACGCTCGAGCGCAGCATGGAGCGGGAGGTGAAGAAGCTCCCGACCCTCAAAGGTCGGCTCGTGATCAACGTCTTCTACGAGTCTTCGACGCGGACGTCGTCCAGCTTCGAGCTGGCCGCGAAGCGGCTGTCCGCAGACACGATGTCGATCAAGTCGTCAGGGTCCTCGGTGGACAAGGGGGAGTCGCTCAAGGACACGGCGATCACGCTCGGCGCGTACGACCCCGACGTAATCGTCATCCGCCATCCTCAGATCGGGGCGCCGAACCTCGTCGCACGGGTGACGGAAGCCCACGTCGTCAATGCCGGCGACGGGAAGCATCAACATCCGACGCAGGCGCTGCTCGACCTCTACACGATGCGCGAGGAGCTCGGTCGGCTCGAGGGACTGCACGTTGCGATCGTCGGCGACGTCCTGCACTCGCGGGTGGCACGCTCCCTGATCCAGGCTCTGTCGCTGATGGGCGCCCACGTCACGCTCGTCGGCCCGCCTGCGCTTCTTCCCCGCGGCATCGAGTCGATGGGATGCGAGGCGACCACGGACATCTCGGTCATTGCAGGCGCGGACGTCGTCTATGTCTTGCGGATGCAGCGCGAACGGATGCAGGAGGGCGCCAACTACGTCCCGTCGCTGCGTGAGTACGCGGCGCGCTGGGGTGTGACGCCGGAGCGTCTGCGGCCGGGCCAGAAGGTGATGCATCCCGGACCGATGAACCGCGGCGTCGAGATCGACCCGCGGGTCGCCGACCACGCTGACGCGCTGATCGAGACGCAAGTGCGAGCAGGTCTCGTGACGCGCATGGCCGTCCTCTACGACCTGCTGACGAGCGGCCCGATCGGAGTGAAGACCGAATCGGTTCTGGAGGTCGCGTGATGCTGTTCGCCCAGGACGCTCCCAAAGAGAACATCGTCGTGCGCGGCGCGCGCGTCATCGACCCGGTCGAAGGCGTGGACGCGGTGCTCGACGTGCGCGTGGACGACGGCGTGATCGCGGCGCTCGGCCAGAATCTCGATACGAACTCTCACCGGGTCATCGACGCCGAGGGGTTGGTGCTCGCGCCGGCCTTCGTCGACCCCCATGTGCACCTCCGCACTCCCGGCCGGGAGGACGAGGAGACGATCGCCTCCGGCACCGCGGCGGCCGCCGCGGGCGGCTACTGCGCGATCCTCGCAATGCCGAACACCGATCCGGTCGTCGACTCCGCGGCAACTCTCGGCTCGTTGATCGAAGGCGCGCGGGCCGAGGCCGAGATTCCCGTCGGGTTCCTGGCGGCGATCACGAAAGGCCAGTCAGGGGCCGAGCTCACCGAGATGGGTGAGCTCGCCGCAGCCGGCGCGGTCGGCTTCAGCGACGACGGCGTTCCCGTTGCTGCGCCCGGGCTGATGCGGCGCGCACTCCAGTACGGTGCGGTGACCGGCAGGCGGATTGCGCTGCACTGCGAGGAGAGAACGCTCTCGCGGGACGGCCAGATGCACGAAGGCGAGGTCTCGGCGGAACTCGGCTTCACCGGCTATCCGTCGGTGGCCGAGAGTCTGATGGTCGAACGTGACCTCGCGCTTGCCGCGTACGAGCGACAGCCGCTCCACCTGCTCCACCTGTCCGCATGGGAGTCCGTGCAGGCGCTCCGGCGCGCCCGGGCAGACGGCGTGCAGGCGACTGCGGAGGTAACGCCGCACCATCTCTGCCTGACCGATGAAGCGATCCGCTCGCTCGACCCGAATCTGAAGATGAACCCGCCGCTGCGTGCGGCGTCGGATCGCACCGCCCTGATCGAAGGGCTGAAGGACGGAACGATCCTCGCGATCGCCACCGATCACGCGCCGCATGCGCGGCACGAGAAGGAGGTCCCGTTCGAGGCGGCACCTTTCGGCGTCACGGGCCTCGAGACGGCGTTCGCCGCCCTGTACACCTGGCTCGTCGAGCCCGGGCTGATCCCGCTCAAAGTCGTGCTCGAGCGGATGTCCGCCGGGCCCGCGCGCGCGTACGGGCTCGACGAGCCGCGCATCGCCGTCGGCTCTGCCGCGAATCTCGTGCTGCTCGACCTGAACGCGAGCTATCGGATCACGGAGGAAACGTTCCGGTCGCGCTCCGTGAACTCCTGGCTCCTGGGCGAGACGGTGAAAGGGAAGGTGTGGGCGACGATCGCTGCCGGGAGGCTGGTGTACTCGACATGAGCGGTTTCCTCGCGCTCGAAGACGGCAGCGTCTTCCGCGGCGACTCTGTCGCGGCGGAGGGCTTCGCCGTCGGCGAGGCGGTGTTCACCACCGCCATGACCGGTTACCAGGAAGTCGTCACCGACCCGAGCTTCGCAGAGCAGCTCGTTTGCTTCACGGCGCCGATGGTCGGGAACTACGGCGTCGCCGAGGGCCGGTCCGAGTCGGCGCGGCCGCATGTTCGCGCCGTGCTCATGCGCGAGGCGCGCGGCCCCGCGTGGACGGACTGGCTCCACGAACGCGGCATCGTGGCGCTCAGCGGAATCGACACCCGTTCCCTCGTGCTGAAGCTGCGCGACGCGGGGGCGATGCGTGCGGTCGCGGTTGCCGGTGACGGCTCCGCCGAGCAGGCCGTCTCGGTCGCACGGTCCCAGCCGTCGATGGCGGGACGCGCGCTTGCAGCGGAGGTGTCGACGCCGAGGCCGTACGTCTACGCAGACGCCGGGCTCGCGCGGATCGCCGTCGTGGATTACGGCTGTAAGCGCTCCATCCTCCGACGCGTGGCAGGTGCGGGCGCGGCCGTGACGGTATTTCCGCACGACGCGACCGCAGACGAGCTGCTCCGCTTCGACGGCGTGCTCCTCTCGAACGGCCCCGGCGACCCCGAGCCGCTCGAGGAGGAGATTGCCGTCGTGCGGGAGCTGATTGGTCGCGTGCCGCTCCTCGGGATCTGCCTCGGGCACCAGCTCCTGGCACTCGCCGCAGGGCACGAGACCTTCAAGCTTCCCTTCGGTCACCGCGGCGCGAACCATCCAGTTCTAGAACGTGCGTCGGGGCGCGTGCTCGTCACGAGCCAGAACCACGGCTTCGCCGTCGCGGCGTCGGAGTCACGCGAGGCGACGTACGTCTCGCTCTACGACGGGACCGTCGAGGGGCTGGACTTTCCGCTCGAGCATGCACGTTCGGTGCAGTTCCATCCGGAAGCGGGGCCCGGCCCACACGACGCCTGGCCGATCATCGAACAGTGGGTCGAGGAGGTGGCGTATGCCCAGGCGGCATGATCTCGAGTCGATCTGCCTGATCGGCTCTGGCCCGATCGTGATCGGGCAGGCGTGCGAGTTCGACTACGCGGGCTGCCAGGCGTTGAAGGTCCTGCGGGAGGACGGCTTCCGCACCATCGTCGTGAACTCGAACCCCGCGACGATCATGACCGACCCCGGGTTCGCGGACCGGACCTATGTCGAGCCGCTCGACCTCGAAGGCGTCTCCGACGTGCTGGCACGCGAGCGGCCCGACGCCCTTCTGCCGACGATGGGCGGCCAGACGGCCCTCAACCTCGCGAGGGAGCTGGCAGAGGCGGGCGTCCTAGAGAAGTTCGACGTGGAGCTGATCGGAGCACCCCTCGACGTCATCCAGCGTGCGGAGGACCGCGAGCTCTTCCGTGACGCCGTCCGATCGGTCGGGCTGCGTACCCCCAATTCGCGCATCGTCACCGGTCTAGATCAGCTGGCCGGCCTCGCGACACCTGCGGTCGTGAGACCGGCATTCACGCTCGGCGGGCACGGCGGCGGCTTCGTCGAGACGGCGGAGCAGCTGCACCGCCAGGTCGAGCTCGGAATCGCCGAGAGCCCGATCGGGCAGGTGCTCGTGGAGGAATCGGTGCGCGGCTGGGACGAGTTCGAGCTCGAGGTCGTGCGCGATCGCAAGGACAACGTGGTGATCGTTTGCTCGATCGAGAACATCGACCCGATGGGGGTCCACACCGGGGACTCCGTGACGGTCGCGCCGCAGATGACGCTGTCGGATCACGCCTATCAGGAGCTGCGCGACGCGGCGGCGGCCGTGGTTCGGGCGGTGGGCGTCGAGTGCGGCGGATCGAACATC
>JBGPYI010000197.1:0-3982 GCA_041493175.1 Gaiellaceae bacterium
CCCTCGCGCTTCGTGAGCGCCGCAGCCGCCAGGAGGAGCGATGCGGCCGGCAACTGCCACTCCCGCCGCTCCTCGAGCCAGAGGGCGACAAGCAGCGCCGACGTCGCGACGAAGAATCCGAGCGGCAGGTCCCCGTACATGTCCACGGAGCGACTCCGGATGTCGGGCAAGACGAAAACCATCGACACGAAAGGCAGCAGCAGGAGCGGCGTCACCCGCGTCGCGAGGAGGCCGAGGAGGGCCGCGACGAAGCCGACCCCGAGGAACCAGTACTGCAGGTGCAACGTGACGACATCCGCGGATCCGATCGCGTGCAATCCGGTGGCGAGCAACGCCGGGAGCCCGGGCGGGTAGGAGCCGCCCGGAAGACCGGCGAGGAAATGCGGATCGAGGTGGCCGAAGTGGTAGAGCGCCTTTGCCTTCGGACCCCACGAGTCCCAGCCGTCGAACTCGATCAACCCCTGGAGTCGACCCTTGCGAAAGACGGCCTCGAGACAGACGGCGAGCAAAGCGAGGAGGGGGGCGCTCCACATCGAGACGAGCGCCGCCGGTGCACATGGGATGAGCTGCCTGCTTCTCCGTCTTCCCAGCAGCCAGGTCGCGGCGAGGATCACGCCTCCGGTCAACACGGTGCTGAGCACGTTCACCGGAATGCCGAGCACGATCAGCAAGGTGAGCGCGACCATCAGAGCCGCGACGCCGAGCAGGTATGAAACGCCGGCGAGACGCACGAGTTGTCTCCGAGTCGTCGCAGGCCGAAGCGCGCAGAGGACCGCGCTCCCCAGAACGGCCAGTAGGACGTTTAGGACGACAAGTCCGACGATGGCGCGAACCGTCATGCGCCGAGCCGCCCGAACACGACACCGTTGCCGCCGTCAGAGAGAACGTGGAAGCCCGAGCCGAGAGCGCTTACGTCACAGCCCAGACAGAGGACCCACTGCGCGTCCGCGTCGTCGCGCTTACGGGGGAAGAGGAAGCCGGCGAGGAAGTTCGGCGCGGCCCAGTCCCACGGCGTGTTCTCGTATTTCGGGCCGACGAGGATGCGATAGGTCGCAGCTCGGGGCATCCACAGACGCGCATCGTCCGCCACGCGGCCGCTCCCGATGAACTCGTCCGAGGGAAACGTTCGCTCCGCATAGGTCTGGCTCGAATTGAGCGACGCCCAATGATCCTGCCCCGGCAGCGCATCGTGAAAGAACCAGCGGAGCGTGACGGCGAGCGTCAACACGACGCACACGGCGACGCCGATGCGTGCGAGGCCCCGCCCAGAACCGAACGAGATGAAGTCGGCGGATCTCAACCTGGCTCTCTGCGCCCGAACACGATGGGCAGGGCGAGCACAAGCACCGCGAACGCGTAGAAGTAATAGAACTGCATCGTCAGGTAGAAGAAGTTCGCCGCCATCGTCCCCGCCAGGGCGGCCGTCATCCCCCACGCGAGCGGGCGCACGCGTCGCGCGAGCGCCGCTCCCTCGGCCGCGAGCATCCGGCCCAGCTCGCGGGCCGCGCGAAGGCGCAAGAACAGGTAGCGCAGAAAGAGCAGGAACGCCACCGCACCGACGAGCCCCGTCTCGACTATCAGCGCGACGTAGAACGAATGCGGCCCCCAGTTCGACTTGCCGGTGACGAACTCGTAGTACACCGAGAACGTGTTCAGCCCGAGGCCGAACAGCGGGTGGGAGTGGATGACCTGCGGCACGAAGTCGTACACGCCGAAGTGCGCGCTTTCGGAACGGCCTCCCGTCTGTACACGGGATTTCAGCAGCACCTCGAAGTAGTGGCGGCGACTCCACACAACGGCGACGAGGAGTGCGGCGACGGCGCCGAGCGGAACGAGCAGCGCACGCGACACGAGACGCCGCCTATAGGGGATCGCCAGCACGAGCAGTCCGACGATGAGCCCAAGGAGCCCGCTGCGGGAGAGCGTCGAGAGCATGACGAGGAAGAGGAAGCCGAGCACGACGGCGAGGGGCACCCGCAACCGGTGCCCTCGCTCCAGCCGCAGATAGACGGGCAGCAGCGTCAGCAGCGGGATGCAGAGCATCACCGCGAGGTGGTTCGGGTCGGTCGTGAGCGCGTTCGGGCGGTAGACGGCCGTCCCGCCGATTGCGCCGTAGACGTTGATCGAGCTGGCGCCGCCGGTGAGCGGCGAGAGCAGAACCTGGTCGAGATTCGTGCCGGCTCGTGCTGCAAGCAACTGCAGCACGCCGTAGGCGCCGTTGACGACGAGCCCGACGGTGAGCGCCGCGACGGCCTTCCAGTAGAAGAGCGTGGAGCGGCGCGCCAGATAGGCGACGCCCGCGCCGAGGAAGAGGAAGTGGAGAACGAACTTCACCATCCCCTTCCCCCACTGATCGAGCGACTGCTTCGTCTCGAGGTTGAAGAAACCGATGAGGTAGATCACGAGCAGGGCCGCGAAGATGGCGAGCACCGTGACGGTTGTGCGCGGAAAGCGCGGATGACCCCATTCGAGCGCGAACGCGACCAGGAACATGACGGTCAGCACGTCCGCGAGCCCCACCGCGCCGGCGACGTTCCACTGCACCTTCTCCCACGTGACGCACAAGAGCGTCGCCAGGAAGAGCGTCCCGGTGATCCTCACGCGAGCCCTCGCAGCACCTCGGCAAGCTCCTCGACGCGCGCCGCCCGGCCGAGGCGCTCGCGGTCCCCTGCCGACAGCGGCGTCCCCTCCAGCGCGCCCGCCTGCCACTTCGCGTGGAGCTCCAACAACGCCGCCTTCAGCGCTGGCACGTCGTCCGCCGCCGCGACGACTCCGGCTCCGGTCTCGCGGATGAGCTCCGCCGCGGCGCCGTCGGGCGGCACCGCGGCCAAGATGGGGCGCTCGGCCGCGAGGTACTCGAACACCTTCCCCGACAGCACTCCCCGCCCGCGTCCACCGGCGTCGGGGATCAGCAGGAGGAGCGCGTCGGAGTCCCGCTGGAGCGCGAGTGACTGGCGGCGCGGCACGTACGGATGCAGCTCGAGCCTCGCCCCGAGCCCGAGTGACTCCGCCCACTCGCGATCGGCCACGCGGAAGTCGCCGACGAAGCGGGCGACGACGTCCTCGAGCCCCGATTCGGCCAGTGCCGTCAGGAACGGCCTGGGATCGCGCTTGCCGAAGAAGCTGCCGGTGTGCGTAATCCGGAAACGGTCGCCGCGCTTGTACTCGAGCCCGGCAAAGTCGTCGAAGTCGGCGCCGTTGAGGATCGTCGTCACGACCCCGGCCGGTTCGAGCAGGCGTGCCTCGTCCGCGATTGCCTCCGACGCGGCGACGATCACATCGGCCTGGCGGGCAACAAGGCGCGCTACGGACTCGCTCACTTTCTCCTTGGCGCGCACCGAGGCCTTCTCGACCCGCCGGTGCGGATGAGCCCCGACCGAATCCCGGAGGTCTGCGACCCAACGCGCTCCGGTGATGCGCTTCACCGCGGCGCCAATGAGATGCACCGAGTTCGGCGGCGAGGTCGTCAGCACCACGTCGATGCCCTCAGCGCGTGCGATGCGAACCGCCGCGGGGATCGCCGTCAGGTTCCAGCCCACGTTCTCATCCGGCACGAGCACACGACGAGTCAGCGAACGCGCCTGACGCGACAGCCGGTCGAGCCCGTGCCGGCCGTGCAGCTCGTCCGCGAGCTTGCGCGAGCGGGGCCCGAGGTAGCGGGCGCGGTGGATCCAGGCCTGAGTCGGCGGCAGGAGCTCGGGATCGGAGTGAATCCACTTCGCATCGTCCGGCGCGAGCACGTGCGTCTCGATCCCGTGCGCGGGCAGATGCGTGGCGAACTTGAGCGGCCGCTGCACCCCGCCGCCACCGGAAGGCGGGAAGTACATGGTCACCAGCAGGACTTTCATCCCGGCCGATGGTAAAGCGCGAAGCGCTCGTCTTCGTAGACGAGCTGCCACGGCGGCCGGACGTGGAAGCGGCGCTTGTCCACGACGAGCCAGCCGGCGTGGTACCGATCCAAGATCGAGACCTCGCCCGTGCG
>JBGPYI010000063.1:0-9600 GCA_041493175.1 Gaiellaceae bacterium
CAACCTCGAGGAGGACGACGTCGGCACCGCGCTCTTCGGCGAGTGGCAGCACGTCAAGGAGGGGGAGCCCGTCAGAAGAACAGGGAAGGTCGCGAGCGTCCCCGTCGGCGAGGCGCTGCTCGGCCGGGTCGTCGACCCGCTCGGGAATCCGCTCGACGGCGGCGGGCCGATCGAGACGTCCGAGACACGGCTGCTCGAGTTCAAGGCGCCGGGGGTCGTCGCGCGACAGCCGGTGAAAGAGCCGTTGCTCACGGGGATCAAGGCGATTGACGCCATGACGAACGTCGGGCGTGGTCAGCGGGAGCTGATCATCGGCGACCGCCAGACCGGCAAGACGACGATCGGGATCGACACGATCCTGAACCAGAAGGACACGGACGTGAAGTGCATCTATGTCGCGATCGGCCAGAAGGCCTCGACCGTCGCACAGGTGTACGAGCTCTTCCGCGACCGCGGTGCGATGGAGTACACGACGATCGTGTCGGCGGCCGCGCAGGAGGCCGCCCCGATCAAGTGGATGGCGCCGTTCGCCGGCTGCGCGATGGGCGAGCACTTCCTCTACAACGGCGGCCACGCGCTCGTGATCTACGACGACCTGTCGAAGCACGCCGACGCTTACCGTCAGCTCTCGCTGCTGCTGCGCCGGCCGCCCGGACGCGAAGCGTTCCCCGGTGACGTCTTCTACCTACATTCGCGGCTCCTCGAGCGCGCGTGCAAGCTCTCCGACGCGAACGACGGCGGCTCGCTCACTGCGCTGCCGATCGTCGAGACTCAGGCGGGCGACGTCGCGGCGTACATCCCGACGAACGTCATCTCGATCACCGACGGGCAGATCTACCTCGAATCGGACCTCTTCTTCTCGGGCGTGCGGCCGGCGATCAACGTCGGTATCTCCGTCTCACGCGTCGGCAGCTCGGCGCAGACGAAGGCGATGAAGAAGGTCGCCGGCCGGCTGCGCCTCGATCTGTCGCAGTACCGTGAGCTGGAAGCGTTTGCTCAGTTCGGCTCCGAGCTGGACGAAGCGACCCGGAAGGCGCTGGCGCGCGGCGAGCGAATGGTCGCGCTCCTGAACCAGCCGCAGTACCAGCCGTGGCCGACGGAGGAACAGGTTGTCGCCCTCTATGCGGGCGTGAACGGCTACCTCGATGACATTCCCGTGAGCGACGTGCCACGCTTCGTCGAAGAGCTCGTCGAACACCTGCGCGCCGAAGGCACGGTCCTCAAGGACATCAGGGAGAGTGGAGATCTGTCCGGCGAGGTCGCAGCGCGGCTCGACGAAGAGATCAAGAAGGTCCTGCAATCGTTCCACGTCGAGGAGAAAGTCTCGCTCGTCTAGTGGCCAACGTCCAGGACATCAAGCGGCGGATCCGCTCGGTCCGCAACACGCGAAAGATCACGCGCGCGATGGAGCTCGTCGCCGCGGCGAAGCTGAAGCGGGCGCAGTCGCGCATCGAGGACATGCGTCCGTACGCGGACCGCATGCTCGAGCTCATGGCCGGGACCGCGCGCGCAAGCTCGTCGGTACGCGGGCTGCCGCTCCTGCAGAAGCGCGAGCAGGAGCAGACCGTCGCGATCGTTCCGCTCACCGGCGACCGCGGTCTCGCGGGTGCGTTCAACTCGCAGATCCTCCGGCGCGCGCTGGCGCTGGAGCGCCGGCTCCGCGGCGAGGGCAAGCAGGTCCGCTGGGTCGGAGTCGGGCGGCGGGGAGTCGGCTCGCTCCGCTTCCGGCGGCTCGAGCTCGCGGGAGAGTTCACCGGGTTCACCGACCAGCCCCGTTACGCGGACGCCCAGGCGATCGCGCACCGGGTAGCCGAGCTCTATACGGAAGAAGAGGTCGACCGGGTGATCGTCGTCTACAACCACTTCGAATCGGCCCTGGTCCAGCAGGTGACAGTGCAGGACATCCTGCCCCTCTCCGAAGACTTGCTGGAGACCGACGACGAAGAGCGTCAGGACGACGCGATGCGAGGCGACTTCATCTTCGAGCCCGAGCCCGAGCAGATCCTGGAGCGGCTCCTGCCGGTCTACGTCGAGACCGAGCTCTATCGGGCCTTGCTGGAGTCGGCGGCCTCCGAGCACGGCGCCCGCATGACCGCCATGCGCAACGCGTCCAAGAACGCGGGGGAGCTGATCGACACGCTCACCCTGGCCATGAACCGAGCCCGGCAGGCCGAGATCACCCAGGAGATCCTTGAAGTCGTGGCCGGGGCGGACGCGCTCACGGGCTAGCCAGGGGGCTAACAAAACGCTCCACCCGGCGTCTCAACCGGGGCAAGGGAAAGCCTCCCTTGTGGCAAACTACCGCGTCCGCTGGCAGCGGACTGCGGTAGATGGAGGAATGGGAGTGCGGAGACACGCTTCGCGCTTCGACCGAACGGAGGGAAGTAGATGCATCGAAGTCATTTCCGGCTCATTCTCGGCGCTTTTGTCGTCGTGACGAGCCTCATCGTTGCCGGTGCCGCCGGCGGCGCGTCGAAGAAGGCATCCGCGGGGTCGGTGACCTTCGGCGCCGAGCAGGAGCCGCCGTGCCTGAACGGCTTTACGGGGGGCTGCAACAACACGTGGACCTCGTGGACCGCCGGCATCGCACTGGCGAGCCCGCTGATCGTGAAGCCGGACTTCAGCATTCAGCCGTACATGGGCACTGTGAAGGTCCTGAGCAAGAAGCCGTTCACCGTTCTCGTCAGGCTCTCGAAGAAGGCGAAGTGGAGCGACGGGAAGCAGGTGTCGTCCGATGACCTGATCTTCACGTGGAAGACGATCATCGAGCCCAAGTTCGACATCGCCGGTCGTTCCGGGTGGGACTCAATCGCCCGCGCGGTCAAGGTCGGCGGCAAAGCCGTGAAGTTCATCTACAAGACGCCTTATGCGCCTTACAAGGTGCAGTTCGCGACTTCGGTTCTCCCGAAGCACGCGCTCGAGGGTCTCGACTTCAACACGGTCTGGGACACGAACTACAACAACAAGGCCGGCCAGACGATGTCGAGCGGCCCCTTCAAGCTCCAGAGCTACACGAAGGGCCAGTCCATCGTGATGGTCCGCAACTCGTCGTTCTTCGGCAAGCGCCCGACGCTCGACAAGATCACGTTCGTGTTCCGGACGAACACCGACACCGAGATCCAGGCAATCCGTGGTGGCGAGGTCGACGCGATCTACCCGCAGCCGCAGCTCCAGCTCGCACAGCTCCGCGGTCAGTCGGGCCTGAAGGTCCAGACGAACGCAGGTACGACGCTCGAGCACATCGACATCAACACGGGTGCCGGCAACAGCACGCCGCTGCTGGGCCAGGCATGGTTCCGGCAGGCGATCGCCTACTCGTTGGACCGCCAGGGGATGGTCAAGCAGCTCTTCCAGACCCTCAACCCCGGTCTGCCGATCCTGAACAACCTGTCGTACGTCAACGGGCAGAAGGGCATCTACGAGCCGCACTTCGCCAAGTACCAGATCAACAGCAAGGCGAAGCGGATCGCCAAGGTGGCCGCCCTCATGAAGGCGCATAACTGCACCAAGGGCGGCGACGGGATCTACTCGTGCGGTGGCGAGAAGGCGTCGGTCCGCCTCGGCACCACGGCGGGGAACAAGCTGCGTGAGCTCGCCGTCGAGATCATGCAGGCACAGGCGAAGGACGCGGGCATCGAGTTCCGCGCCGACAGCCAGCCGTCCCGGCTGTTCTTCCCGCGCATTGCGGACAACAAGTACGACCTCGCCCTGTTCGCGTGGGTCGGCACCGGCGACCCCGCCGGCCAGGTCGACATCTACGGCATCGGCGGTGGTTCGAACTGGAAGAACTACAGCAATGCGAAGGTGACGAACCTGCTCAAGGCTTCGGATGCAGCGCTCGATCCGAAGGCCCGCATCAAGCTCGTCAACGCGGCGGACGCTCTCATGGCGAACGACGTGCCGACGATCCCGCTCTATCAGAAGCCGACCTACTTCGTCTTCAAGACGAGTCTGCGCGGCCTGAAGGACAACCCGACCCTCCAGGGCCCGACCTGGAACACAGAAGCCTGGAAGGCCGGTTAGTAGACTGAGCAAGTAGTCCTGCGCGAGTCCCGCCCCGGGTTTTCCGGGGCGGGACGAAGCGCTCACAGAGCGAGGGCGGCATGGTCACCTACATCGTTCGGCGGCTTCTTTACAGCATCCCTGTTCTCTTTACGGCGAGCGTCCTGATCTTCGTTTCGGTGACCGCCGTCGGTGATCCGCTGGCGGCGCTCCGCCAGAACCCGCTCTTCTCGACTCAGACGATCCACAACATCCAGGAGCGCAAGCACCTGAACGATCCGCTGCCGACGCAGTACGCCTACTGGATCAAGGACGCGCTGACGAACAAGTTCGGCTCGCCGCTGCTCCAGCCCGGCACGAAGATCTGGGACGACCTCAAGCGGGTCATCCCGCACACGCTGCAGCTGGTCACCCTCTCCGAAATCTTCGCGCTGATAGTCGGTATTTCAATCGGCGTGTACTCGGCCGTACGCCAGTACTCGATCTTCGACTACGCGGCGACGACCTTCAGCTTCTTGGGCTTCGCCATGCCGGTCTTCTGGCTGGCGTTGATGCTGCAGATCCTGTTCACGAACATCTTCCTCAAGTGGCACGTGCGGATCTTCTATACCTCGGGGCTCAACTCGCAGGATCCTGGAGGCGGGATCCACTTCTGGATCGATCGCTTGCAGCATCTCGCGATCCCGGCGATGACGCTGACGCTTCTGTCGATCGCCCAGTACGGGCGCTTCATGCGCGCGTCGATGCTCGAGGTGATCAACTCCGACTACGTGCGCACCGCGCGCGCGAAGGGGCTCCCCGAGCGGACGGTGACGCTCAAGCACGCGCTGCGAAATGCGTTGATCCCGCTCGTCACTGTCACGGCACTCAACTTCGGTGGCCTGATCGGCGGTGCCGTCATCACGGAGTCGATCTTCCAGCTCGACGGGATGGGGCCGTACTTCCTCAACAACCTCCTCAGCCAGGACGCCTACGTAGTCATGGCGTGGCTGATGGTGACCGCGACGGCCGTCGTCTTCTTCAATCTGGTCGCGGACGTGTTATATGGCTATATCGACCCGAGAATCCGCTATGACTGAGACGCGAGAGCCGGACAGGGATGTGATCCCGGTGGTGGGCGCGGGTCCGGACAGCGCCACGATCTCCCCAGCGACGCCGGCCGCGGCGGTGGTGGCAGATCTCCCCGACGGGATCGATCTCGTTCACGAGCACGGCCTCGAGCTCAAGTCTCGAAGCCAGTGGGCGTATGCGCGCCGGCGGTTCTTCCGTCACCGGCTGGCGATGGTGAGCCTCTTGGTGCTGTCCATCATCCTGCTCGCCGGCGCGTTCGCGAACTTCATCGCGCCCTATTCGTTTGCGGCTCAAGACTTCGCGCACTCCGGGCAGGCGCCGACGCTGAAGGCACACCACTTCTTCGGCACCGACGTCCTCGGACGCGATTACTTCTCCCGCGTCATCTACGGGATCCGCACGTCGGAGAAGGTCGTGCTGATCGTCACGCTCGTGTCCACCATCATCGGGACGCTCGTCGGCGCGGTCGCCGGTTACTACAGCGGCTGGGTCGACAACCTGCTGATGCGCTTCACCGACCTGATCCTGACCTTACCGGGGCTCGCCGTCCTGCTCACCGCCGCGGCCTTCCTCGGCACCGGCAACCCGATTCGGGTCGCGTTCATCCTCGCCTTTCTCTTCTGGACCGGCCTTGCCCGCATCGTGCGCGGCAGCTTCCTCTCGCTGCGCGAGAAGGAGTACGTCGAGGCGGCGAAGGCGGCCGGTTCCGGCGATCTGCGGATCATGTTCCGGCACATGCTCCCAAACGCAGTCGGCCCGATCGTCGTCAACGCGACCCTGATTGTGGGCATCGCGATCCTGACCGAGGCTGCGCTTTCCTTCCTCGGCTTCGGGATCCAGCCCCCCAACCCGTCGCTCGGCAAGCTGATCAACGACGGCCAGGACGTGTCATCGAGCATGTGGTGGCTGGTCACGTTCCCAGGGCTGACGATCGTGCTGATCGTCCTCTGCATCAACTTCATCGGTGACGGGCTTCGCGACGCCCTCGATCCGACCCAGCGCCGAACGCGTGCCTGAGCCGATCCTCTCGATCCGCGACCTCGTCGTCGAGTTCGCGACCGACGACGGGGTCGTCCACGCCGTCGACGGCGTGTCCTTCGAGGTCTTCCCCGGGGAGACGCTCGGCATCGTGGGGGAGTCGGGGTCCGGCAAGAGCGTCAGCCAGCTCGCGATCCTCGGGCTGATCCCGCAGCCGCCCGGACGCATCGTCAGTGGGGAGGCGAAGTTCGACGGCAGGGATCTCCTGAAGATGTCGAAGAAGGAGCTGCGCCGGCTGCGCGGCGGCGACGTCGCGATGGTGTTCCAGGACCCGATGACGTCGCTGAACCCCGTGCTGAAGATCGGGCACCAGATTGCCGAGGCCATCCAGGCGCACCAGGAGAAGGTCAACGACAAGGCAGCCAAGGCGCGCACGATCGCTCTCCTCAAGCTCGTCGGCGTCCCGAATCCGGAGCAGCGTTACGACCAGTACCCGCATGAGTTCTCCGGTGGCATGCGCCAGCGCGCGATGATCGCGATGGCGATCTCCAACGAGCCCAAGCTGCTGATCGCAGACGAGCCCACGACCGCGCTCGACGTGACGATCCAGGCCCAGATTCTCGAGGCGCTCAAGAAGGCGCAGGAGGAGAGTCACGCCGCGACGATCCTGATCACGCACGATCTTGGGCTGATCGCCGAGCTCGCCGACCGCGTGGTCGTCATGTACGCCGGCAAGGTGGTCGAACTGACGGACGTGCAGACACTGTTCGCGGCGCCGAGGCACCCGTACACCGTCGGCCTGATGGACAGCCTGCCGCGCCTGACGGTCGACGAAGACTGGCTGCGACCGATTCCAGGTCAGCCTCCGAGCCTCATCTCGCGCCCGCCCGGGTGCCCGTTCCATCCGCGCTGCTTCCTCTCCCAGGGCCGGCTCCGCTGTCGGGAGGAGGAGCCGCCCCTGCGGAAGATCGGCCCGGACGGCCACCTCTCCGCCTGCCATTTCGCGGAGGAGCTCGAAGGACACACCAGCCACCTCGTCGACGAGCCCTTGGCTGGAGCAACTTCGTGAGCGTGGCGCCCGAAACGTCGGAGACGACTGTCCACGGGCGGGCGGACGAGGGCACGGAGATCCTCCGCATCGAAGGGCTCTTCAAGCACTTCCCCATTCGCGCCGGACTGTTCAAGCGGACTGTCGGACAGGTGCACGCCGTCGACGGCGTCGACCTGACGGTGCGGACGGGCGAGACGCTGGGGCTCGTCGGTGAGTCCGGGTGTGGCAAGACGACGCTTGGCCGGACGATCATCAAGCTGCTGGAGCCCACCGCCGGGCGGATCGTCTTCAACGGCGAGGACATCACGAAGTACAGCCGCAAGAAGATGCGCGAGGTGCGCCGCGAGCTGCAGATCGTCTTCCAGGATCCTTACGCGTCGCTGAATCCGCGGATGACCGTGCGCGAGATCGTCGCGGAGCCGCTCCGCGTGCACGGCCTCTACCGTCTCAACGGCCGTGAGCGCGTCGACGAGCTGCTGCGCACCGTCGGTCTGAGCCCGGAGCACGCTAACCGGTTCCCACACGAGTTCTCGGGCGGCCAGCGTCAGCGCATCGGCTTCGCGCGCGCGCTCGCGCTCAACCCGCAGATGCTGGTGCTCGACGAGCCGGTCTCTGCGCTCGACGTCTCGATCCGCGCGCAGGTCATCAACCTGCTCGAGTCGCTGCAGCGCGACTTCGGCCTCACGTATCTCTTCATAGCGCACGACCTGTCGCTCGTCCGACACATCTCGGACCGTGTTGCCGTCATGTACCTCGGCAAGATCATGGAGATCGGGACCAGGGCCGACATCTACGACCGGCCGTCTCATCCGTACACACAGGCTCTGCTCTCGGCGGTCCCCATCGAGGAACCAACGCAGCGCGGCAAACGCAAGCGCATCGTCCTCGAAGGTGACGTGCCGAGCCCGGCGAACCCGCCCTCGGGGTGCCCATTCCGCACCCGCTGCTGGAAGGCGCGGGAGATCTGTGCGGAAGAGATGCCGGCTCTCATCGACCGGGGCCAGGGGCATCCGAGTGCCTGCCATTTCGCCGAAGTGATGAAGCCGCTGGACGCCGTGGGCGAGCCGTCGGCGGCGGCCAGGCTCGCCTGAGCCGTCCTTGCGGCTCAAGCCGCCCTGCCGATCAGCCGAATCGCTAACTATCTTCCTGAGGATTCGTCAGAACTGCCAGTGAACGATTCGCTTTCACGTCGTGGGTGTGACCGCGCGCGGGCGCAGAGCTCCGCGCTGCTCGACGGCGAGCTGTCGGAGCTGGAGGAAGCCGACTTCCGGCTGCACCTCGACGAGTGCGCGGCCTGCCGCTCGTACCACGCAGATTCCGCGTCGATCAGCCGGTTGCTGTGGGCGGCGCCTTCCGAGCAGCTCGACTATCCGATCGTGGTGCCTCGCCGCCGCTACGTCGCCACCCGCTGGATCCAGGCCGGCTCGGCTGCCGCAGCAGTGCTGGCGGCGATCGGCCTTGGCAGCGCCCAAGGAGTTCTGGGTGGCCACGGCGGGCTCAGTTCCGCAAGTAGTTCGTCTTCCCCGGCCTCGTACTCACCCGCGTACGTCCAGTCGGTCGACTACGAGCGTCACCTGCTCGACTCGCTGCGAGCGCCCAACCGTGAACACACGGGTAGCGGCGTTCCTCTCTAGGCCCGCGACGCCTTTCTCTCGCTAAACTTCTCGCGCGCGAGCGCCCGCTCGCTGCAGCTTGCGCTGACGGATTCTTCGAGGAGGCTCATGCCCGACGCATCGAACGGTACGAACGCACGAACGGGAAAGATTGTCGAGATCAAGGGTGTCGTGATCGACGTCGTCTTCTCGGGCGACCTCCCGGAGATCTACAGCGCAGTGCGCATCAACGTTCCCGCCCAGGAAGGGCAGGAGGCGCGCTCCATCATCGCAGAGGTACAGCAGCACCTCGGTGACGATCGCGTCCGCGCGGTCGCGATGGATTCGACCGATGGGCTCGCGCGCGGCCTCGCAGTGGAGGACACCGGCGGACCGATCTCAGTTCCGGTCGGAGACGTCACGCTCGGCCGCATCTGGAACGTCATCGGCGAGCCCGTCGACGAGAAGCCGGCCCCGCCGGCGGACACCGAGCGCTGGTCGATCCACCGCGATCCGCCGAAGTTCACCGAGCTCTCCCCGAAGATCGAGGTGTTCGAGACCGGCCTCAAGGTGGTCGATCTGCTCGCGCCGTTCATCCAGGGTGGCAAGGTCGGGCTGTTCGGCGGCGCCGGTCTCGGAAAGACGGTGCTGATCCAGGAGTTGATCCACAACGTCGCGCGCGAGCACGGCGGTGTCTCCGTCTTCGCGGGCGTCGGCGAACGCACGCGCGAGGGCAACGACTTCTACCACGAGATGATCGAAGCCGAGGTGGTGAAGCTGGACAACCTGACCGAATCCAAGGTGGCGATGGTGTTCGGCCAGATGAACGAGCCTCCCGGCAACCGTCTGCGCGTGGCGCTGACCGGCCTGACCATGGCCGAGAAGTTCCGCGACGAAGGCAAGGAC
>JBGPYI010000207.1:0-3424 GCA_041493175.1 Gaiellaceae bacterium
CGCGCCGACCCGGCTGGATCCGGGCGAGCTCCCGTTTCCCGCGCCGCCCGGTGCGCGCGTGGCGGTTCGCGTCTCACCCGGGATCACGCACACGATCGGCGGCTTACGCATCGACGAGCGAGCGCGGGTCGCGGGCACGGACGGTCTCTTCGCCGCCGGCGCTGACGTGGGCGGCATTTCGACGGGCGGTTACGCCAGCGGTCTCGCCGCGGCCCTCGTCTTCGGGCGAATCGCCGCGGAGAGTGCCCTAGACCGCCTGTAAGTACACGCAGGGCCGGGCGCGGCGCCGCCTCGGCGGCGCCGCATAGAGGTCGCGCGGGCTTTGCCTGTGCGACCGTCTAATCCCGAAGCTGGGTCGCTAAACCGCTTGAAGGTAAGCGCACGGTCTTGGATCGTTCGGCAGCGGCGAAGGACCGATCTTGATCACCTGCTCCTCGCGGTCGTCGACCTCGACCAGTGAGCCGACCGCCGGCGCGTCGCCGTCAGCCTCCCGCAGCTCGTAGCCGGTGGGTTTCCCGACGAAGAGAAGGTGCTTCCCGGTGCGATCAGCCATCGGCCGCGCATCCTAACGAGCCACGTCCGGTGCCTGGCACGTGACGTGGCCTAACGGGACGTCGCGTACGGCGGGAGGACGACGCGGATGGTCGTCCCGGCGTTCTCGCCCTGGTCCACCGTGAGGACGCCGTTCAGCGTGCGCGCTCGCTCCGCCAGTTCTTCGAGACTGCGGCGGCGGCGCTCGCCGGGCGCGTCGTCTGCGATTGCCGTCTCGACGCCGCCGTCGGGCGTTTGCCGCATCGTCACCGACAGTGTCTGCGGCGGCCCACGCCGCACCGCCTGGTCGAGGGCTTCGCGGATGATCTGGTACATCGCCGCCTGCGTCTTGTCCGCGAGCTGTTCGGCGGCCTCGACATCGACCTCGACACGCACGCGATGCGCGAGCTCGATCTGGTCCGTGAGAGCTCGCACCGCGGGCGCGAACCCCTGATCGCGTAGTACCACCGGCTCGAGGTTGAAGGAGAGGTTCCGCAACTGGCCGATCGTCGCGCGATGGCGCTCGAGCGCGCGGCGGATGATCTCCTGCGCCTCCTCGCCGCGCCGCTCGGCGATCGAGTTCAGCCCTGCGTCGAGCATCAGCGCGACTCCCGAGAGCGACTGCACCGCGCCGTCGTGCAGTTCGTTCGCAAGGCGCCGCCGCTCGTCCTGCTCGGCGGTGAGGAGCTGATCCGACAGCCGGGAGCGCTCGGCTTCGCGCACACGCGCGTCGTCCAGCAGCTGGGAGTTCTCGTGCTCGCGCGCGGCGAAGTCCGCGAGGACGGTTGCGCGCACGACATCGTCCCGGTCGAAGGGACGCTGACGCGTCAATCGCAGTGCGCCGACCTCCTTGTCGTGCGCACGCAGCGGAATGACGATCGCGTTCTCCGCCGGCGCTCGCCGCGGCCGCTCGCCCGGCCCGAGCAGCAACGCGCGCGCCTCGAACAGTCGCTCCGCTTCCTGGCGCGTCCGCTCCAACACCTCGGCGCCGCCGGCGATTGAGCCCATCGTCTCGACGAGCGACTCGAGGAAGCGTGCTTCGCTCGTGAGCTCCCGCTCCGCCGCCTCGTGCCGCCGGCGCTCGGTCACGATCAGGAATGCGGCGAGGACTCCCGCGAGCGCGATCGCCACCGCGAGGCCGGCGAGGGTCAACGGACGGCTGCCCACGGCCAGTGCGACCACGGCCAGTACGGCCGCCGCGGCAAAGGCCAGAACGAGCAGCCCAGCTCTAGTCGATGATTGCTTCGCGAAGCGCAATCGCAACCGCTTGCGTCCGCGTATCCGCCTCGAGCTTGGCGAGGATGTGGCGGACATGGCTCTTCACCGTCTCCTGACTGATAAAGAGCTTCGCAGCGACGTCCTGATTGGACATGCCGTCCGCGAGCAGCTGGAGGATCTCCCGCTCGCGCCCGGTCAGCATCTCGTCCTTGTCCTTGCCGGTCAGGAACGCAGGCATCAACGCCGGGTCGACGTAACCCTCGCCCCCCGCGACCTTCTCGATCGCCCGCAACAGCGTCTGGTGCGGCGCCTCCTTGAGGATGTAGCCCTTCGCCCCGGACTCGAGCCCCCGCCCGAGCAGCGACCGCTCGCTGTACGCGGTGAAGATCAGCACGGCAGACTCCGGAACCCGCTCCGTCAAGATCTTCGTCGCCTCGAGCCCGTCCATGCCGGGCATCCGCACGTCCATGATCACGACGTCCGGCCGGCGCCGCTCCGCCAGCGCCACGGCGCTGGCGCCGTCGGACGCCTCGCCGATGACGCGGATGTGCGGCGCGCGCGAGAGCGAGAGGCGGAGCCCTTCGCGGACGACCTCGTGGTCGTCGACGATCAGGCAGGTGATCTCGGAGGGAGTGGAGGGGGTGGACACCCGCTGAGGATGATATTCCGCCCAGGAGTCGACATCGTCGACTCCGCATAAGAGGCGTGCGGGCTTTGCCCGTGCGGCCGTCTCAAAAGCTCAGCGATAACTGCTCGGGGTCCGGAGGAGGGGCGAGCTTGATCGCCCGCCGGTCCCGGATCCCGTATTCACGCGCGAGCGCGGCAACCTCGTTCCGCAGGGGATTTCGCTCCTCGGCGCCGAGGTAGGCGCGCCGCCGCGCGTAGAGCCGCTCGTAGAGCGGCAGCTGCTCGGGCCAGTCCTCCGCGAGGTGCTCGAGGAAGTGCTCCCGCGTGCCCGGGCGGAGGAAGAGGAGGTTGGCCCAGATCCCGGTCGCTCCCACATCTCGGGCCGCGCGGACCACCTCCCGCATCTGCTCGGGCCGGTCTGAGATCCCCGGCAGGATCGGCGCCATGCCGACGCGAGCCTTCACGCCGGCGTCGACGAGCGCCTTCACCGCCTTGAGCCGCTGGCGCGGATGCGCGGTCGACGGCTCGGTGCGCTTCCAGACCTCGTCGTCGACTGTCGGGATCGAGAACGTGACGGAGACGTCCGCGCGCCGTGACGCCTCGACGAGCACGTCGATGTCGCGGACGATCATCGGCCCGCGCGTGATGATCGAGAACGGGTTCGCCGCGTCATGGAACACCTCGAGGCAGGCGCGTGTCAGCTTGTACTTCCCCTCGACCGGCTGGTACGGATCGGTGGCCGCGCCGACGGTCACCTGTTCGTGCTGCCAGGTCGCGCGCGCGAGCTCATTGCGCAACACGTCGGCCACGTTCGTTTTGACTCGGATCGACGTCCCGTAACGGTCGTCCGAGGGCCGGTCCGACCGCTTCTCGAAGGCCCGCACGTAGCAGAACGTGCAGCGGTGGGCGCAGCCCATGTACGGGTTCAGCGACCACTTGAAGCCCATGCCCTTGACCGGGTTGAGGGCGCTCTTGCAGGGCTCTTCGCGATACTCGATCCGCATGTCCTCAGGAGGCAGTATAGAACAGACGTTCGTACAGCTCGAAG
>JBGPYI010000008.1:0-20349 GCA_041493175.1 Gaiellaceae bacterium
CACGTGCGCCCACCTCGGGTGAGGGATGCCTGCCGCGCGCAGCCGGTGAGCCGTCACGAGCTTGTCGTGTGCCCCGAGCAGAGCGTCCGGGAGGTTCAGCACGCGAACACCACGTCGTGTCAGCGGACGCAGCAGCCGCAGACCAGGCTCGATTCCGTCGAGGGTCTCGAGAACGTCTAGGCGAATGACCGCGACGTCCCCCGCCCCAAGTCGCCAACGAGCTTCCTCGGGGGAGAGGAGGAGGGCATCGATCCCGGACGCGCACCAGGCGCGGACGAGCAGAGGGTTCGTCTCCTGGCGGGGCCCACCTATGACGCCGACGCGCAACGCCGCCTCCCTTCTCAGGCCGCGGCTTCGTCCTGCTCGCAGCGCAGCCGGAGTGCAACCCACTCCTCGTCGATCTGATGCTGGATCTGCCGCACGACTCCCCGCGCTTCGGGGCGGAGCAGGTGTGCAAATCGAGCCTGTGGCCGCAGCCAGTCCTCGATCGGACGGAACCGCTCGGGGGTGTACGTGAGGCGGTAGCGACCGTCTACCACCTCGTAGAGCGGCCAGAAGCACGTGTCGACTGCGGCGTTCAAGATCTCGAGCGAGGTACGCGGCTCGTGGCCCCAGCCCACCGGACAGTTCGTCAGCACGTTCAGGAAGGCGGGCCCGTCGGCGGCCGCCGCGCGTTCGACCTTCTCGCTGAGATCGTGCCAGTGCACGGCGATGGCCTGAGCGACGTAGGGAACGTGGTGCGCGACGGCAATCGCGGTCATGTCCTTGCGCTGTTGCGACTTGCCGAGGCTCGCCGTTCCTGCCGGGCTCGTCGTCGTGCTGGCCCCGAAAGGTGTCGCACCGGAGCGCTGCACACCCGTGTTCATGTAAGCCTCGTTGTCGTAGCAGACGAAGATGAAGCGATGGCCACGCTCGAGCGCTCCTGACAGCGCCTGCAGCCCGATGTCGTAGGTGCCGCCGTCGCCGGCGAGCGCCACGAACGTGATCGGCCCTTCCTGCGGCAGGGCATTCCGCTTGGCGAGCGCGCGATAGGCCGTCTCGATGCCGCTTGCCACGGCCGCGGCATTCTCGAACGCAACGTGGACCCAGGGAACGTTCCACGCAGTGGTGGGGAACCTCGTCGTCGCTACCTCGAGACAGCCCGTCGCGCTGATGACAACGACCGGTGTGTCGATGCTGTCGATGATCGTTCGCACGACCATCGGCACACCGCAGCCCTGGCAAAGCGCATGACCGCCCCGGAGCGGGGGACAGCCCGCCTCGTTGCGGACGAGCTGCTTCAGACGGGACACGGTTCTCCCCTCAGGCCGAGATAGGTCGGAACGACGGCGCCGGCCGTGGAACTGAAGACCTCGCGGATCTCCTCCGGATGCAGATCTCGGCCACCCAGCCCGTAGACGAAGCTCTGGAGCTCCACGCTCGTGCCGTGCAGCGCGGCTGCCAGCTCGGCGAACAGGGGCGGCATCCCTCCGGGTGAGTCGGCTCGGTCGAGCACGTCGACGTGCCCGACAGGCTCGAGCGCGGCGCGCACGCGGTCGACCGGAAACGGACGGAACGACCGGATCTCGAGCAAGCCGACGCGCTCGCCCTCGGCACGGAGCTCGTCGACGACGTCCTTCACGGTGCCGCCCGTAGAGCCGAGGCACACGATCGCGCGCTCGGCATCGTCCAGCGCGTACGGCTCGATTACGCCGTAGCGACGGCCCGAAACCGTCTCGTACTCCTCGGCGACGTCGTCGAAGGCAGCGAGGGCGGCCGACATGGCCGCGACCTGCTGATGGCGCACCTCGTAGTAGTAATCCGGCATCGCGAACGGCCCCTGTGTCGTCGGCGCGCTCAGATCGAGCAGTGAAAACGGGATGCGGTACTCGCCGACGAACGTCTTGACGCGCCGGTCGGCGAGCAAGACGACGGGCTCGGCAGAGTGCGTGATGGTGAAACCGTCTTGACACACGAGCACCGGCAACAGAACATCCGGATGCTCGGCGATCCGCGGCGCCATCACCATCAGGTCGTAGGCCTCCTGCGCGTTCTCGGCGAACAGCTGCACTACGCCGGAGTCGCGCACGAGCATGCTGTCGGAGTGGTCGCAGTGGATGTTGATCGGACCCGAGAGAGCGCGATTCCCGAGCGCCACCACGATGGGGGCGCGCATCGCCGCAGCGATGTAGACCACCTCGGCCATCAGTGCAAGACCCTGCGACGAGGTCGCGGTGAGCGTGCGGGCTCCGGCCAGCGCCGCTCCGATCGCCGCGCTCATCGCGGAATGCTCGGACTCGACATTGATGATCTCGCCGTGCACGCGGCCTTCCGCCGCGAACTTCGCGAAGCCTTGGATCATCGGCGTCTGCGGCGTGATCGGGTACACCGGCACGACATCGGGGTCGATCTGGCGCATCGCCTCGGCAACAGCCTCGCCGCCCGTCAGCACACGCGCTGCAATAGTCCTAGTCGCCATCGCGCACCATCCGGATCGCACCGACTGGGCACACGACGTCGCAGAGCTCGCAGCCCTTGCAGACGTCGTAGTCGAAGCCGACGAAGGTCGTCCCGTCCAGCCGGACGGCCGAGTCGGGGCAGTAGAGCCAGCAGAGCAGGCAGTTGACGCAGCTCGAGAGATCGACCTCCGGCTTCAGGCCGGTCCTCCAGCCGCCGGTGCGGGGTTGCTCGGCGTCGCCGGGGCGCACGGCGCCGCCGACGGGTAGCTCGGTCCAGGACTTCAACTCAGACATCGGTACCCCGTCATGACCGCGTGGCGGATGTCGTCCGGCGGGACCTTCTTGCCGAGCAGGTCGACCGCCGCATCCGCGACGTAGGAAACGGGCGGCTCGCCGAGCGCAGCAGCAAGCGCCCCGACCATGATCAGGTTCGCGTACTTCGAGCCGCCCTGCTCCGCCATCCGCGACGCGGGAACGCAGGCGACGCGCCTGCCCGCCACCTTCGCCGGCGGACGCTCGGCGTTGACGAGCATGAGCCCTTCGCGTCCGAGGCCCTCGGTCACGTCGACTTCCTGGAGGAGCGACGGCTCGAGCACGACGACGACGTCGGGCTTCGTCACCGAGTCGTGCCGGCGGATCGGACGGTCGTCCACGCGCGTGTACGCGCGGAGCGGCGCGCCGCGCCGCTCGGGGCCGTACTCCGGAAACGCCTGGACGCTCTTGCCGGCGCGTAGCGCTGCGGTTGCGTAGAGCTGCGACGCAGTCTTCGCGCCCTGTCCCGCGCGCGCGTGCCAGCGAATCTCCTTCATCGCTGTCGCCTCCCGACCCACCCGTCGACACCGCGCGCCGCGATCTTCGCCCCACGCACCGCCTCGACCACCGTGGCGCCGCCGTTCGTCGCGTCGCCTGCGGAGAAGTACTTCGGGTTCGTCGTGTGGCCGGTCTCGGGATCGACCTTGACGCGGCCCTGCTCCAGCTGGAGGCCCGCGATCCGCGCGAACAGCTCAACGCGCGGCCGCTGGCCGATCGCCTTCACGGCCGTGGTCACGAGGAGAAGGAACTCGGTTCCGGGCATCTCCTCGGGCCGGCGCCGGCCGCTCGCATCCGGCTCGCCGAGACGGCAGCGGCGGCACAGGACGCCCTCGAGAACGGTGCTCCCGACGAATTGGAGCGGGACCGTCAGCCATTCGATCCGCATTCCTTCCTCGAGTGCCTCTTCGACCTCGTGCTCGTACGCCGGCATCTCCGCGCGCGTGCGCCGGTAAACGAGCGTCACCTCGCCTGCACCGAGCCGCAGCGCTTCACGAGCAATGTCGATCGCGGTGTTTCCGCCCCCGATCACGACGACGGAGTGGCCGACTTCCGGCGGGCTCCCCGTCTTGATCGCCTCGATGAACGGCAACGAGTTCCAGACGCCCGGAATCTCGTCACCGGGGTAGGTCACGTCCGCATCCGGCCCCATCCCGACAGCGAGGACGACGGCTTCGTTGAGCGACTCGACGCACGCGAGCGCGTCGGGCGTGTCGATCGCAAGCCCGAGCTCGAACTTCACACCGAGGCGCTGGAGTGCCCGCACCTCCTGCGGCAGCGGCTCGCGTTGCTGGCGGTACGGCGCGATCGCGAAGCGGGCGAGGCCGCCCGGCTCGGCCCGCTCGTCGTACACCGTGACGTCGAATCCACGCGCCGCGAGCTCCCCCGCGCAGACGAGGCCGGCGGGACCCGCGCCGATGACCGCGACCGGATACCAGTTCCGAGGACGGCTTCGGCGAAGCGGAGCGCCGCTGTCGAGTGCTGCGTCCGTTGCAAAGCGTTGCAACCGGCCGACTTCGATCGGTTTTCGTCCCTCGTGCCGAAGCACGCACGCGCCCTCGCACAGCGTCTCGACGGGACAGACGCGCGCGCAGGTGCCGCCGAGCAGGTTCTCCGCAAAGATCGTTGCGGCTGCAGCGTCGGGGTCGTCGCGGGCGATTGCAGCCACAAACGCGGGCACGTCCACTCCGGCCGGGCAAGCCGTCACACAAGGAGCTTCGGCGTACGGACCACCGCACTCGAGGCACCGCTCGGACTCGACGATCGCCTCGGCTCTCGTCAGCGGCGCGACGAGCTCCTCGAAGACCTGCTCCGGCTGTGGAGCGATGAGTGCCATCACCAGCGAGTGTGGTCGCAAACCCGCTCCCTGCACATCAGTGCGCCTACTGACGCGTATCCGTGAAAAGGCGCAACTCGCCTCAGAGCACGGCAGCTCCGTCGAGGGCCTCCCGCTCCCAGGAGTACACCGGGCGGGCAATCCTCGGGTTGTCTTCGAGCAGCGGCCGCCAATCGTCGAGCGCGGCGAGCAGGGGCCATTGGAACGGCTCATCGATGAGACCGTCGACGATCCACTCCACTTCGCTCCCCTCGAAGACGAAGACGACTTCGTCCGCGGAGAGGTAGACGGTGTGCCGCTCCAGCCCGCTTCGGCCCGGATCGAAGGGCGCTCCCTGCGCGACCAGCTCTGCCGCGCGCGGCTCGGCGCCGCTCTTCAGGCGAGCGACGATTGCGATCTGTTCCATGACTCCTCCCTCCGTTCGTCGC
Source organism: Gaiellaceae bacterium (assembly GCA_041493175.1). Lineage (GTDB taxonomy): Bacteria > Actinomycetota > Thermoleophilia > Gaiellales > Gaiellaceae > 3-1-20CM-4-69-9. The sequence continues at coordinate 5,013 of JBGPYI010000008.1, forward strand.
CTGTCGGTATCAGGCGAACGGGCACGAGCAGGACAGGTATCCGTCCTCGCTCGAGTAATTCGCGCACCACGGGTGCGCGTCCCCAATCGATCTCCTGCGACCACCCGAGTACGATCAGGTGAGCGTCCGTCTCTTCCGCAGCAGCGAGAATCTCCTTGGCAGGGCGCCCCACTCGCAGTTCGACCCTTACGTTGCCGATGCCCCACGGGCAGTAGCGCGCCATGAATTCGTCTGCCCAGGCGCGGACCTGGTGCTGCGGCTGATCGGTGAACGCCGGCAGCGTCGCCGCGTCGTGCACGTGCAAGACGACGACGCCGAGGTCGGCGTCGCGAGCGAGCTCGATGATTCCTTTCGGCGCGAGCGACGTCACCGTCGTTCCCTCGAGCGGCACGAGGACGCGCTGCAGCGCCGATCTGCGGACAGCGTCGGGCGGCACGACGGCCACCGGCTTCAGCAGCGACGTGATCACATCGAGCGCGGTCGTTCCGACCGGGCGTCCGCCGACCGGCAGCCGCCGCGTCCCGACCACCAAAGCTGCGACGTCGTCGGCTGCCGCAGCGTCCACCAGCGCGGGCACGGTCGGCCCGGCGACCCTCTCCAGCTGCAGGCCGGCTGCAGCCGCCGCGCCGCGCGCGACCTTGTCGCCGTCCTCCCCGACGTGAAGCGCTTCGACCTCAGCGTCGAAAAGCTGAGCGAGATTGCCCGCCGTCGCGAGCACGGCTCGCGCGGCGAGGCTGTTGTCGAGGGCTGCGATGATCTTTCTCATTTACGTACCTCCTCCCAGTCTTCTCCCCGACGCTCGAAGCGGCGGCCCAGCCACCCGCCGACGGAGATCGGAACCGCCGGATCCGCGTCGATCTCGAGCGCGCCCTGTTCGATGCGGATACGAACGGGATAGCCGTGGAAAGCCAATCGCAGCTCGAGCGCGTCCCATGTCTCGGGAAGGCGCGGATCCAACTCGAGGCCGCCGGCTGAGGCCCGTGCGCCGGCGAAGCCGAAGGCGAGCGCCTGCCAGACACCGCCCATGGTCGCCAGGTGCACTCCCCCTGCCGTAGTTCCCGTCAAGTCGTCGACGTCGATCCGGCATGCGAGCCGCAGCGCCTCCACGGCTCGGCCGAGCCTGCCTGCGCGAGCGAGCAGCGCGGCATGGATCGCCGGCGACAGCGAGCTGCCGTGCGCCGTGCGGGGTTCGTAGTGCGCGAGGTTCGGCTCGAGCGATCCCGGCGTGACCTCCTCGGGGACGAGATGGTGGAGCATCAGCACGTCGGCCTGCTTCAGCACCTGCGCGCCGAGGGTGCGCTCGCGTCCGAGGAGCAGCTCGGCGGCGATCGGCCGGTGCGGCGCGATGTCGGCGATGACGAGCGGCTCCAACAAGTTGAAGCCCGCGAACTGCTCATACAGCTGCGTCTCCGAGTCGTAGCCGTCGACGAGAGCAGCCGCGAGCTCGAGCCACGATTTCCGTTCCGCGTCCGGGACGGCCCCGCACCCGGCCTCGGCGGCGCGGCGAAGGTTCCAGCGCGCCATCACGTTCGTGAACGCGTTGTCGTCGACCGCCTCGTGGTACTCGTCCGGCCCGATCACGCCGTAGATGTGTGCGCGCCCCGATGGGTCGAGCCGAATGCGCGAGGCCCAGTAGCGCGCGGTCTCGGTGAAGAGCTCGCGTCCCGGGCCGGTCGCGAACGCCGTGTCGCCGCTCCAGTCCACGTAGCACCCGGCCGCCCAGGCGATGTCCGCGACGATGTGCTCCTCGAGCTCGCCGGTGCGGATCGCGACGATTCCTCCGGCATGGTCATGGGCATGCGACGGGGTCACGTCGACGCCTGCGCCGGCGGACTCCCAGGGGAAGCGAGCCCCGTCCCGTCCGAGCGCGGCCGCGGCCGTGCGCGCGGCGTCGAGACGGCGGATCCGGTACTCGAGCATCGCGCGCGCCGCCGGCGGGTCGGTCGCGGCGAGGAACGGCAGCACGAAGACGTCACCGTCCCAGAAGACGTGTCCGCGATATGCCGGGCCCGTGAGGCCCCGGGCTCCGACCGCCGCTTCGCCGGTCTCGGCCGCTGATGCCATCAGGTGGAAGAGCGCGAAGCGCACAAGGCGCTGCAACTCGTCGTCGCCTTCGATTCGGATGTCTGCGGTCTCCCAGCGTTCCGCCCAGCGCCGCCGATGTGCGGCGAACAAGCCGTCGAATCCAATTTCCTGCGCTTCTTCCAGCCGGCGCAGCGCTTCCTCCGGGTCGGGCACGGCGGTCGGATCGACGACGTAAGTGGCAACCCGGTCGAGCCGGTCGCCCTCGAGGCGCTCGGCGGCCGCCACGGCAAGGCCTCCCGCGCCCGCGCGCTGCCGCGCCCACGTCGTGCCGCCCACGATGCCCCTCTCGACCGCCGTTCCCTCTGCAGCCTCGAGCGGCTCGTCGGACTCGAGCAGGGCACGAACGCCCTTCGCGCGCAGCACTGCGGTGCCCGGGCATGCCAGCGACGAGAAGAGGATGCTCTCGAGGTCTGGCTGCCGCCCGAGCTTCTGGCGCAGCAGACCTGCGTGCAGATCGAGCTGCCGCTCGAACGACATGGCGTGCGGAAGCTCCCCGTCGAGCCGCGTCCAGAGCGGGCAAGAGACGAGCTCAGTCTCGGAACCCTCGCCGTCGTAGAGGCCTGCGGCGAGAACGCGAGGCCGCGCCGAGGGATGCGAGCCGACCGGGCTGCCGCTCGTTCCGATCACGCCGTCGGCAATCGTCAGCAAAGAGGATTGGACACGTTCCAAGTCCGGATCGAACCCGCGGCTGAAAACGGTCCAGGCCTCGTCGCCGTCCACCTCGGGCAGATCGCCGCGGCGGCGGCGCTCCAGCTGGTCGCGCAGCAGGGCGAGGAAGGTCTCCGGCCCGCCGCCCAATGCAAGCACGCCCGGCGAAACACCGGTCGGCTCCCGCCCGACCGAGACGGCGACGGCCCGCTGGGCCTCCGGCGGGAGCAACAGCGAATCGCTGCCCGGCAGCCCGCCCAGGGGCCCGAACTCGTCTCCGGCGACCAGCACCTGCGCCGGGCCGATCCCCCTGCGCCAGAGCTCGGCGAACACCCAGCGCGCCGAGTCGGCCTTGTCGGTGAGCCCGATCTCGACGTGTTTCGCGTCGCTCGTGACCTTCGGGTCGGACAGGCCGGCGTCTCGCGCGGCCTCCTCGGCCACAAGAACGACCTCGCGCAGCCCGTCGAGACCGGCGCTTCGCAGCCGCCCCTCCACGGCTGCGAGCAGCTCACTGATCTTCGCCTTCGGCGGATCCGCCCATTCGGGATCGGGAATGACGTCGATCTTCCGGCGGTTCAGGCGCTGCGAGACGATCTCGGCGCGCAGACCGCGCTCGGCCAGCTTCGCGACAGTCGTGAGTGCTGCAGCGTCGAGAGCGGCTTCCTCCGTTTCCGTGGGGACGCGGCGATGGATCACCGCCGGCCCGCGCTCGTCGACGATGAAGACCTCCGAGCCCCGATTCAGGCAGAGGTACAGCCGTCCCGGGCCCGCGGGTCGCGCGCGAAGCTGACCGTCGACGTTGCCGATGTGCGTCCCGGTCACGACGGCCACGTCCATGCTCGCGGCGCAGAGAGCTTCGATCAGCTCTCGTACGGCAGATGCTTCAGCGCTACGGTCGGGCACTGCGGTTCCGTCCCAGTCGAAGACGACCGCTTCGAAGCGCCGGTCCAGATCACGAGGAAGCGAGGCCAGCACTAGAGGGTGGCCTGGTTTTTCCGGCGCTGTAACCGTCATCGCGATCTGGATGCAAGGTCGCAGGTCGGCGAATCGTGGACATCGGCGTCGCCGCGTAACCGCCGTGCGGCGAACTACCGAACGCGGCCGAGCGGCTACGCCGCGAGGTCACGGCGGTCGAAGGCGAGCGGGACGAGGACCGCCACGACGACGAAGATCCCGATCAGCACCCCTACATGGCCGGCCGCAAGACCTTCCCGCAACGGATCGCTCGCCGCGTAGTAGTAGAACGGCGAGGCCTTCTGCAACGGCTCGATCGCGCCGACGAGGGGGGCCAATCCGTTGAGGACGTAGGCGGCAACCGCAAGTGCCGCCGTGATCCCGGTCGCCTTCCCGCGGCGACCGGTCGCCGCTCCGATCAAAAAGGCGAGCGCCCCGTACGAGAGAGCGAGCAGGACTGCGCTCGCCGTGGCGGCTGCCAGGTGCCACGTCGAGACGTCGAGAGCGACGGCACGAGAGCCGATCTCGAGCGCGGTGAAGAGCACGAGCCCGAGGGCGACGATCTCCGCGACAAGCGCCGCGAGCTTCTCGAGAGCCACACGTCGTCGCGAGATTGGGTTCGCAAGCAGCAGGTCCAGCGTGCCCCGCTCCTCCTCGCCGGCGATCGCGCGCGCGCCCGCACCGATTGCCGCGATCAAGAGCAGGAGCGGGACCATCAGAGAGAACAGCTCGCTGCCGAGATAGCCGGCCGGCGAGACGTAGTCGATCTCGCCTCCGAACGCGACGAAGCCTTTGAGGGCCTCCGGGTAGTCGTTCACGAGTTTGTTCAGGCTCGTGTTGTCGCGAACGGAGGGATAGACGGAGACCATCAGCGCGACGAGGCCGGCGAGTCCCACGGACCACCAGACGAACGCCCGTCGTACGTCGCGCAGGCTCTTGAGCAGGACGCTATGCAGCATGGCGATCATCGGAGCGGTAAAGAGACAGGAAGACGTCCTCGAGGTCCGCCTCGTGGCTGTCGAGGGCGATCACCCGGTGCCGGGCCAGCGCCTTCAGCAGAGGATCGACCTCGCCTCCGAGGGTAAACAGCACGACGTTTCCTCTCCTCGTCAGGACGCGAACGCCCGGCAGACCTTCGAAGGCATCCTCGGGCGGCGGGACCGCGAAGGTGACCTCGACGCGTGTGAACGCGCGCGCGCGGAGGTTCTCGACCGAGTCGACGAGGACGAGCCGCCCATCGCGCACCAGGGCCACTCGGTCGGCGACATGCTGCACCTCGGAGAGCACGTGCGAGGACAGGAAGACCGTGCGGCCGTCTGCGACAGCCTCGCGGGCGAGCTCGTAGAAGGTCTGCTGCACTAACGGATCGAGACCCGAGGTCGGCTCATCGAGGACGAGCAGCTGCGGGCGGTGCATGAACGCCTGCACGAGGCCGACCTTCTGTCTGTTCCCGCGGGACAGTGCCGCGACTGGGCGGTCGAGCTCGAGATCGAAGCGCGCGGCAAGTCGCCCCGCCTCCGCAAGCGTGGGCATGTGCCGAAGCGCTCCGAAGTAGGAAAGCAGCTCGCGTGGCGTCAGCTGCTCGTAGAGCCGAAGGTCGCCCGGGAGGTAGCCGATGCGACTGCGGATGGCGACGCCGTCCGCCCTCGTGTCGAGGCCGAAGATGAGCGCCCGACCGGAGGTCGGACGGATGAGGTCGAGCATCGTCCGGATGGTCGTCGTCTTGCCGGCCCCGTTTGGGCCGAGGAAGCCGAAGACCTCGCCGCTCCGTACGGTCAGATCGAGATCGACGACCCCTCGCGCAGGGCCGTAGGACTTCGTCAGCCCTTGCAGGCTGACGACGTCGGTCACGCGCCGGATCCCTCGCGAACGATCACAACGGCGCAGGTCGCGTGATGCGCGCACTGCTGACTGACCGACCCGAGCAACAGCCCGGAGAACCCGCCCAGGCCGCGCGAGCCGACGACGAGCATCGAGGCGTCGCGCGCTGCCTCGAGGAGGGCGGGAGCCGGCTGGCTCTCGACGACCTTCTTCTCGATCTCGACTCCCCCGGCGTCGGGCGCAGCGTCCTCGACGACGCGGTCGAGCAGGGCGGCCGCCTCTGCGGCGAACGGGACCCTCAGCTCGTGTGCCGCCTCGTGGTACGTGGAAACGTGTGGATAGGACCAGGCGTGCACGACGCGAACCTTCGCGCCTCGCAGGCGGGCCTCGCGGAGAGCCCAGCGGAACGCATTCCCAGAAGCATCCGAGCCGTCTACGCCGACGACGATCGTCTCCATGCGTGTCAGTCTTCCCGGACCGCTGGGCTCCGTGCGCCGATCAGCGCGTGTCCGAACGCCTTCACGGCCTCGGTCCCCGCCGCGGGAAGAGCTGCCAGGGCCAACACGAGGACAAGCTCTCCGCCCGTCAGCGACACCGTCTTGAACGGCTCGTGCAACGGGTGCACGTAGACGGCAGCGAGGACAAAGGCGGTGGAAGTGACAACCGTCCCCACCAACCACCAATTCGCAGGGAGCCGCCAGGGCGGGAGCCGCCAGGAGCGGCACGAGAAGACGAAGATCAGCTCGGCGAGCGCGACGGTCGCGAAAGCCATCGTCTGTGCATGCGCACTGTCCGTCGTCCGGCCGAGCAGGAAGGCGACGAGGGCTGCCGCTCCGACCAGAGCTCCGACGAAGGCGAGGCCCACCCACGCCCGCCGGTCGAAAAGCACGCGCTCACGGCGCGGCGGCCTGGTCATCGTGTCGGCGCTGGCCGGATCGCGCGCCAGCGCGAGCGCCGGCAGACCGTCCGTGACGAGGTTCACGAGGAGAACCTGGATCACGGCCATCGGGACACCGAGGCCCGCGGTGACGGCGACCGCGAAGAGGAGCACCTCACCGAGGTTCGCCGAGAGGAGGAATGCAACGACCTTCTTGATGTTGTCCCCGATCCGGCGGCCACCGGCAATAGCCGAAACGATCGTCGCGAACTCGTCGTCGGTCAGCACGACGGCAGCAGCCTCGCGGGCAGCCTCGGTTCCCGTTCGGCCCATCGCGATGCCCACGTCCGCGCGGCGAAGCGCCGGCGCGTCGTTGATTCCGTCGCCCGTGACGGCGACGACTTCGCCGCGACTCTGCAGCTCCTCGACCAGCCGGAGCTTGTCCTCCGGCGTTGCCCGTGCGCTGACGGCGGACTCCGGGAGGCCGAGAGCACGGGCGATCGTGCGCGCAGTGCGCGGATGATCGCCCGTCACCATCCTCACCTCGATGCCTGCGGAAACCGCAGCCTCGACGGCGCCGAGAGCGGAGGCTCGCAACGGATCGTGCAAGGCGATCACTCCTAGTATCGACAGCCCCGTGTCGACGTCCTCGCTAAGCGAAACGTCCCTGCCGAGCCGGCCGGCCCCGACTGCAAGGACGCGCAGACCCTCGTCTGCCCACGTCTCCACGACCTCGGCAAGCTCGCCCGGAAAGTCGGTGGCCCGGCCCGCGAGCACCTCCGGAGCACCCTTGACGTAAACGGTCCACATGCCACCGTCGTCCCACACGACGGTCACACGACCGCGCTCGGCAACGAACGGAATGTCGTACACGAGCCTGAGCCCGGCAGTCACTTCCGTCAGGCTCAAGCCGCGCTCGAGCGCGGAGAGCAGGACGGCAGCATCGATGGCGTCACCAACGAGCTCAGGGTCGGACGTGCCGTCGACCGCAGGTGTCGATGCGAGCAGTGCGCCGGTGAGCACAAGGATCTCATCCACGCCTTCGGCCGGCCGCACTCCGGCAACGCGAACGCGACCCTCGGTGAGCGTGCCGGTCTTGTCCGTGCAGATGACCGTCGTCTGTCCGAGCGTCTCGATCGAGTCGAGCCGCCGCAGGATCGCGCCGCGGCGCGACAGGGCGCGCGAGCCGAGCGCGAGCGCGCCGGTGATGCTCGCCGCAAGCCCTTCCGGCACGGCTGCGACAGCGACGGCCACGCCGACGAGGAATGCGGTGTGGAGCGAGGATCCGCGCGCCAGCATCGCGCCGGTCAGCGCGACCGTCAGCAGAATCCCGACGAGCACCATCTGCCGCGCGAGCAGGGTGAGCCGTCGCTCGAGCGGCGTCTTGGGCGCCTTTGCGCTCTCCCCAAGCTGCTCGATGCCCCCCAGCTCCGTCTCCCTCCCCGTCGCCCAGACCAGCGCGCGACCGCCGCCGCGCGTGACGCCCGTTCCGGCGTAGACCATCGACGGCCGCTCTGCCAGCGACGCATGCTCGTCGACGGGAGCCGGGGTCTTGACCACCGGCAGCGACTCTCCGGTCAGAGCCGACTCGTCCGCCTCGAGCCCGCTGGCGGAGATGACCCGCGCGTCGGCCGCCACCCGTGAGCCCGCACGAAGGACAAGCAGATCTCCGGGAACGACGTCTTCGCCGGCGATCCCGACTTCCAAGCCGTCGCGAACCACGCTGGCGGGCATGACGTACGACGCCGCCAGTGCGACCACGGCGCGCTCGGCCGCCGCCTCCTGCACGAAGCCGATCACGGCGTTGAGCACGATCACGGCTCCGATGGCCGCACCCTCAGCCGCTTCTCCGACGCCAACAGAGACGAGGGTCGCGCCGAACAGCAGGAGAACGAGCGGATCGGCCAGCTGGCGGAGGGCGATCCGCGTGTACGCGGGTCTCCGGGGCGGCCGCAGGCGATTCGGCCCGACGCGGGCGAGCCGCTCGGCGGCCTCGGCGGAGCGGAGCCCTTCGAGGCGATCCGCTGCCAGGAGGAGCTCGACGCCTGCAGCGTCCAACGCGTGAGGGGCCCGAGCGACGGGTTGCTCTGCCCGGCTGGGATCTCCGGTCGATGGCATCGTTGTGCGCCCGACCGTATTGGAGCTCATTGCGCTAAAGCGGCGCCGGCTCGAGGGTCAACCGTCTGTCGTCTCCGCGTCCGCTTCCATCTTCGCGAGCCGGGTGTAGTAGTCGGCGAACTCGTTGAGATGGGCGAGCGCGATCTTGCCGGTGACGAGCGGATCGTCGCCTGTGACGTTCGTGGCGGGATCGTGCAGCCCATGCTCGAGCTCCACGTCCATGCCCATCCGGAATTGCTCGACGCCGAAGGGAGCCGAGCTCCAGTCGATGCCGATCGCCTCCCCGATCCTGCGCGCTTCGTCTGTGGTGAAGCTCTTGGCGGACATCATCTCTCCTCGATCTAGTCGAACGGTGACCTCAACATAAGTGTCTTCCCTGAGCGCCCGGCCGTGCGACTTCGGCGCGGAGAGCGGAGAGGGGTGCCGGCTGCGCCGCTCATGCGCCCACCGGGTCCTGGACGCCGGTCTCGCGAACAACCATGACCGGCCTGTCGGCCTTCGCGAGAACCTCGCGTGAGGTACTCCCGAGCACGGCACTCTTGACGCGATCGAGACCGCGGGATCCGATGACGATCAGATCCGCGTCGATGTCTCGCGCGAGTCGAACGATCTGCTTCGGCGCATACCCGATCAGCAGTTCCGTCTTGGCGGTGATCCCATGTTCTCGTGCCCGCTCGACGGCCTCGCACAGGACGGCATCGGTCTCGGTACGGGGGATTCGCTCCGGTGCCTCAGGGGCGTTCTTCTCGGGCGCGAGCTCGAGAAGCGACGTCACGTGCACGAAGACGACCTCCGCATGGTTTTCCGCCGCGAGTTCCACGCCGGCGTCGATCGCCGCACGAGCGGCCTCCGACCCGTCGGTTGCGATCAGGATCTTCTTCATCTCAGCCTCCTTTCGCTGAATCTGCTCTCGAAGGCGAGGGTGCGCATCGGCGGAGACCACGAAGTACGCTGCGGCTTTTCCACAGCCGTAGCGGCGTGAATCAGTGATTGCACGGATGGCGGCGCGCCGCCATCCGTGCCACGATCCCGGATCGAACAAGCGCGCTGGGAGGATCGATGGCGTTTCGAGTCGTAATCGCCGGTGCAGGTGTCGCGGCACTCGAGACCGCTCTCGCACTACACGCGCTGGCGGAAGAGTTCGTGTCGGTCGAGCTCGTCGTTCCGGAACGGGAGTTCACGTATCGGCCCTTGGCCGTGGCGGAGCCCTTCCGCGTCGGTGAGGTGCGGAGGTTCCCGCTCGCCGCACTGGTGGCCGCGACGGGCGCGGCGCTCCGACCCGGCACGGTTGCGCGGGTCGACCCGGACGAGAAGGTCGTACTGCTCGAGGACGGCCAGGCGCTCGACTACGACGCCTTCGTGCTTGCTTTAGGTGCACGTCCGCGCGAAGCTGTGGCCGGTGCGCTGACCTTCCGCGGCCCGGAGGACAGCCAGGAGCTGTCGGCACTCCTCGAGCGGGCGACCGAAGGCGGCCTCCGCCGCATCGCTTTTGCCGTGCCGGCGGCGATCACCTGGCCGCTCCCTTTGTACGAGCTCGCGCTCCTGACGGCCGGTTACCTCACGGATCACGGAACTCGGGGCGTGGACGTTCTCCTCGTGACTCCGGAAGAGCGGCCGCTGGCCCTCTTTGGTCCCGAGGCGAGCGAGGCGCTCCGGGAGCTCCTCGAGATTCGTGGCATCGAGCTCCACTTCGGAGCCGCTCCGATCGCGTGGCACGACGGCCTGCTCGAAGTGGCGGGCCTCCCGTCGATCGACGCCGACGCAGTCGTCGCGCTGCCGCAGCTCGTCGGGCTCGCACTGCCGGGCCTTCCGCACGATAGCGCCGGTTTCGTTCCAACGGACGCGCACGGACGGGTGCCTGGAACCGCCGACGTCTACGCCGCGGGCGACTCGACGCAGTTCCCCATGAAGCAAGGTGGGATCGCGACACAGCAGGCAGACGCGGTCGCGGCTGCGATCGCTGTGGATGTCGGGGCCAGCGTCGAGTCTCCGCCGGTTCGCCCCGTGATCAGGGGGTTGCTGCTGACCGGCCTCGTACCGCGCTATCTCCGGTCGGGCATGGGACGGTCGGTCGTGGACACCGAGCCGCTGTGGTGGCCTCCGGCGAAGATCGTCGGCCGCTACCTCACACCTTTTCTCGCCGCGCAGCTCGGGCTCGCCCCTTCTCTCTCGGAGACAAGCCGCGCCGCCGCAGTCGAGGTCGAGGTCGATCCGCGTGACAGCGCCTCCTGGTCGGCTGTCTAGACCGCGGTCAGTTCGACCCTGAAAAGAGAACCGCTCCCACGAGGTGGGAGCGGTTTCCAGCAAAAAGGTCGACCGGCGCCTACGCGGAAACCACCGGGCGCCGGCCCGTCTTGTGCCGCGCCTAGCTCTTCTGCGCGGCGATCCACTTGCGGTGCAGGGCCGCGAAGGCGAGGACGATGAAGCCGATCCCGCTCAAGAGCAACGCGATCCCCACGACGATTCCGAACAGTCCAAGCCGGTCGGCCATATAGGACGTGTTCAGCGCGGTCGTCAGTGCGGTCTCGGTCACCCAGAGGTTCCGGACGCTGTTTGCCATCGGCTGCTTCGTCGCCGTGTCCATGAGGGCCCACTGCGGGTTGTCCGTGCCGCCGCCGACTGCCAGTTGCGCCTTCGGCGCGTCAGGCTTGGCCGTGAATCGCCCCATCTGGGCGTACGTGTAGCCGCCCGACGCCTCGAGGGTGTGGATGCGCATGTAGCTCGCGAACGCCCGTGCCCTCGCGCCGCTGTCGATCGCCTTGCCGGCGACCGCAACTGTCGGAAGGTCGACGTTCGTCAGCCCTGCGTCCTTCGCCTCCTTGGCGATCAGCGCAGGCGTCATGTCGGCACTGCCGACGATCTTCTCCAGCTTGAGGCTGTCGGCGACCGTTGCGCGGCCGCTGAAGCCCATGACGATCGCCCCGACGCCGAACGCAACCAGAATCGCGCCGGCGGCGAAGCCGCCCCACTTGAAGAGCTTCCGAAACTGTTCGCTCCTCGTGCGGACTGCCTGTGTTACCCGTTTATCAGCTGTGATGGTGCTCATCAGGTGCCTCCAATCCTTGGTGGTGGTTCCGGGGGGTCGCTTTGCAGTCAAGCCGCCCCGGGACGCGACGCCATCCGGGGTCGGCCCCCGATCTCCTGAGGGAGGCCCGCGATCTTCCTGCGGCTTACTACGGAGCCTTCTGAGACGATGAAGGCATGGCCGCGAGAGAAGGGACCGACCGCCTCCGGACACTGGTCGAAACCGGCATCGCCATCAGCTCCGATCTGTCGCTCGAGGGCGTCCTCGAACGGATCGTCGAGGCCGTGGCCCATGTGACCGACGCGCAGTACGCGGCACTTGGGGTGATCGACCCGGCCGGCACCGGCCTCGAGCGGTTCGTCACCTACGGCATGAGCCACGAAGTCCAGCTGGAGATCGGGGACCCGCCGCAGGGGCGCGGGATCCTGGGCGTCCTGATCCGGGACGCACGGCCGCTGCGCGTTCACGCTCTCTCCGAAGATCCGCGCTCCGTTGGCTTTCCCCCTGGGCACCCGCCGATGCGGACGTTTCTCGGCGTGCCGATCATGCTCCGCGGCGTTGCCTACGGGAATCTGTACCTCACGGAAAAGGCCGGTGGCGGCGACTTCACCGCCGAAGACGAGGAACTGGCATCGCTACTCGCCGCGCAGGCGGCGGTTGCAGTGGAGAACGCGAGGCTGTACGAGTCCGCCACGAACTGGTCGCGCCAGCTGCAGTCACTCAACGAAATCGGCGGCGCCCTCGTCGGCGAGTTGGAGCTCGACCCCCTCCTCGACCTCGTGGTAACCAGACTGCGGGACCTCATCGGAGCTCGGCTGGTCGCCATTGCACTCCCGGTCGGCGAGGCGCTGCGGGTCGCGGCCGCGGACGGTGAGGGGGCAGCGGAACTCGCAGCGGTCGACTCGCTGGAGGCAGATTCAAAGACGGGCCGCGTCCTGCAACGCGGGCGCAGCGAACGCGTCGATTCCTTGCTCGAGGACCTTGAGGTGAACCAGGATGTCGCGCGCCGCCTCGGAGCCTTGACCGGCCTCTACGTTCCGCTTCTCGCCCGCGATCATCCAATCGGCGTTCTCGTCGCCCACGACAAGATCGGCCCCGATCCCCGCTTCAGTAGTGCCGACCTGCGACTCGCCGAGCAGTTTGCAAACCTCGCGGCGATCGCCGTTGACCTCTCGCGGCGTGTCGCGCGGGATGCACTCCGCCGCGTCGTTTCCGGCCAGGAGCTCGAGCGACGGCGCCTCGCACGCGAGTTGCACGACGAGACAGGCCAGGCCCTGACATCGATCTTGCTCGGGCTACGGGCTGTCGAGAAAGCGGGCAGTCCTGACGAGATGCGCACGGCGGCCTCCAACCTGCGCGAGCTGGTCGTCGGTACGCTCCAGGACGTCCGCCGTCTCGCGGTGCAGCTGAGGCCGAAGGCACTCGACGACTTCGGACTCGTTGCTGCCGTCGAGCGTCTCGTGCAAACCTTCTCGGAAGCCACAGCGATCCGCGTCGAGCTCGAGGCGCAGCTTGGCACCGAGAGACTGCCGGCCGAAGTGGAGACCACGCTGTACCGCATCGTCCAGGAAGCGTTGACAAACATCGTGAAGCACGCCGAAGCGTCGAGCGTGAGCATTCTGCTCGTCCGGCGCAGTGCCACCGCGGCGGTGGTGATCGAGGACGACGGGCAAGGCTTCGATCCAGCCGAACTGCAGGAGCGACGTCTCGGGATCATTGGCATGCGTGAGCGCGTGGAGCTGCACGAAGGACGATTGACGGTCGAATCGGCGCCCGGCTCGGGCACGACGCTCGTTGCCGAGGTGCCGCTGTGATCAGCGTCCTGCTCGTGGACGACCATGCAGTCGTGCGCTCGGGAATCCGCTTGCTCCTGGACGGACAGGACGACATCGAGGTGATCGGCGAGGCCGGAAACGGCAAAGAAGCGATCTTTCGCGTTCGGGCGCTCAAACCGGACGTCATCCTGCTGGACGTCGTCATGCCCGGCGAAAGCGGCATCGAGGTACTGCCGAAGCTCTTGAAAGAGTCTCCGGGAACGAAGGTTCTGGTCCTCTCGATGCAAGACGATCCGAGCTATGTAAGGGAGGCGTTCGCGGCCGGCGCGCACGGCTACGTCCTCAAAGAAGCGGCCGACGAAGAGGTCGTCTCTGCCATTCGCGAGATCGCGCAAGGAGGCCGCTATGTGCATCCGACCCTCGGAGCACGCATGGTCACCGCCGAAGCGGAGGAAAGAGCCGCTGCGGAGGCCGATCCCCTCTCCGAACGCGAGCGGGAGGTGTTGCGGCTCCTCGCTCTCGGCCACACGAACCAGGAAATCGCCCAAGCGCTCTACATCTCGGTGCGCACGGCGGAGTCGCACCGGGCACACATCATGCAGAAGCTGCGACTCACGACGCGCGCCGAGCTCGTCCGATACGCGCTCTCGCACGGGCTGCTGACGGAGGACGCCTCCTAGCTAGACGCCGAGCCCGAACCCGAGCTTGCTCGACTCACGGGACCAGTAGAAGCGCTCGTGAGCAAGGCGCGGCGTGCCGTCCATGAGCTTCTGCCAGGGGCCGAAAGCCGCCGAGATCACGGCATCGTCGACGATGTCGTTGACGATCCATTCGACCTCTGGGGCCTCGAAGATGAAGACGACTTCTCCCGCAGTCAGATACGCCGCGTGCCGGTGGAAGCCGAGCTCCTCGGGGTCGAAAGGCGGGCCCGCGGCGATAAGCGCCTCGGCCTCCTCGTGGGCGCCTTCCCGTAGGCGGGCGACGATCATCAAGCGGTTCATGGTTCCTCCTTCGTCTGGCGTTCAGCCAAGGCTGACGCCGCAGAAAGGGCCGAAATCGGGGAGCGACTGCGAAGCAGTTTACGGGTTTTCCGCATGTTTGCGCTCGAAGATGACAAGAACGCTGAGATGCTCGTACGCGCTAAACCGATGGTCGGCTGCCGCCTCCACGAACACCGCGGTGCCCTCCTTCAGGGGAACTTGCTCTCCCTCGACCTCGAGGACGCCCGTGCCCTCGAGAACGACATAGAGCTCGTCGTCCTCGTGAGGCTGCTGCCGGTCGGGCTCTGGGGCGACGAGGACGTAGACCCCGACTTCGAGGCCGGCGGACTCGTGGACGATCTCGTAGCCACCGCCGGCCTGTCGCAGCCGCTCCTTGACGGCTGCGACCTCGAATGCGTGCATCGGGCGAACCTACTTCACACGCACCGTCAGGTGCAGCACGCTGTCCTCGCCGACCGTCTTCATCATCGACCCGACCCAGGCATAGTCCTCGCCGGCCCTGGTCGTGAAGCGGTAGACACCCTTCTGCGCCAGCTTCACGGTCGCCGACGACGCCATCTTGCTCATCATCGGGTGTGCCAGGCTCACCGTCGGACCGGCGGTCTGAACCATCTTGTGCGGCATGACGTCGTTGTTCGTGAACCTCAGCACCGTGCCGGCCCTGACGCTGACGGACAGCGACGGCTTGAAGGGCCCGGAGTTGACCGCCCAGGAATGGCAACCGCGCGTTTGATGCTTGATCGCGATCGTCGCCGTGCCACCTGCGGGCGCTGCCGACGTCACCGCGAGTGCGGCCAGCGCTGCGAGTGCGAGCGCCGCGCCACGAATTCGGTGTTTCCGCTGCATGATTTCTCCTTGGTTTTTGAGTGTTGGCTCAGTGTCGGCAGGGCGGGCTCTGTCGCCATCCGGTCGTTGCCACAAACGATCTGCGGGTTTCCCGCAGGGCCGCTGCGCCCGGGTGCGGATGCAGTCGGAGTCGAAAAGCCGCACCCTTTGCACATGCGTCGACGGAGCTACGCGATCTGGTGGAACG
>JBGPYI010000154.1:0-5931 GCA_041493175.1 Gaiellaceae bacterium
TACAGATAGCGTCGGACGCGTCGAGCAAGCGGGCGGCGAGAATCGAACTCGCGTACCTAGGGTGGAAACCTAGTGCTTTGCCATTAAGCTACGCCCGCGGTCTGGCGAGTAGCGTAGCGCCGTGGATCCGCATTCGTGGTCGCTGCACTGGGACGTGCTGCTTACGATCGTGGTCCTCTCCGCCGGCTACTTCTGGAGCCAACGGCGGTGGCCGGCGGATGCGACACGCAGGGTCGCCTTCGACCTCGCCGTGATCCTCCTCCTCGCGGTCTACGTGACCCCGCTGCACACGATCGCGCTGCACTACCTGCTCTCGGTTCATCTCCTGCAGAACGTCGTCACGGCCGAGTGGGCGCCGGGCCTCGTGGTCTTCGCGTTGGCACCCGCGCTGGCGCGCGAACTCGAACGTTTTGCGGCGGTGCGGTTCATCACGCATCCACTCGTTGCGCTGCCGTTGTGGCTCGGGACGTACTTCTTGTGGCACGTGCCGCCCATCTACGACCGCGCACTCGAGCAATCCGGCTGGCTCCTGAACCTGGAACATCTGACGTACTTCTTCGCGGGCGTCCTGATGTGGTGGCCGGTCGTGCACGGCCGCTACTCGGACGGCGTCAAGGCGACGTACCTGTTCGGCGCGTTCGTGCTCGCTGCGCCACTCGGGTTGCTGCTCGCACTCCTGCCGCGACCGATCTACGACTTCTACAAGGATGCCCCGCAGCTCTGGGGTCTCTCCGACATCACAGACCAGCAGATCGCGGGTGTGACGATGGCAGTCGAGCAGGCAATCGTCTTCTTCGCAGTGTTCACGTACTTCTTCGTGCGCTTCATGCGCACGGAACACATCGCGGGCGTCTTCAGCGAAAGCTCGAGATGAGCGCGCCGCCGCCGACCACGAGCGCCGCGGCGAGGAGCAGGCGAGGCCCGATCCTTTCGGAGCGGCGCAGCAGCACGATCGAGATCAGGACCGCGAAGAGGGACTCTGTCGCGACGAGCGGCGCCACGATCGTGACGCGCCCGCGATCGAACGCGGAATAGAGACAGGCGTAGCTGATCCCGTACACGAGGCCCGACGGCACGAACGGACGTGCCGCCAGGCGGATGCGCTCGCGCGCGTTCGGCCGCGAAGCGACCACTACCAGGATCACCAGCGTCGCGGACACGAGCGACGCGGTGGCGGCAACGAACCCCGGCACGTCGCTGCCGCGCGCAGCCCAGCGGACGAGGTTGTCACGGATAGAGAACAGCAGTGCTGCGCTCAGGCTGAGGGCGATGCCCAGCGAGAGCAGCGCGGCCCGTCCTCCTCCGCGCTCACGGACGAGCAGCGTTCCACCCGCGACCACTAGGAGCGTCCCCAACACGAGCGCCACGTGCAGCGGCTCGCCGAGGACGGTGATCGCAATCACGGCCGACAGCACCGGTGAGATCCCGACCAGGATCGCGGTGCGCGAGGGCCCGATGACGCCGACGGAACGAGTGAACAGGATCTGGCTGATCCCCGGCGCGAACAGCCCGGTGACGAAGAACGGCCACGTGTCCCTCCAGGCCACGCCCGAGAAGTCTCCGGTCACGAGAGCGAGCAGCGCGCAGATGACACCGGCGATGACGGTGGTGATGAGCGACGCCGCCTCCGCGTCGATACCACGGGCGAGTGCGAGACGGATCGTGACGGCGAGCGCGCCGAAGAAGAGCGCCGAGCCCGCGGCAAGGAGTACGACCAAAATCGGGGCGGCGAGATTCGAACTCGCGACTTCTGCCTCCCAAAGGCAGCACTCTAACCAGGCTGAGCTACGCCCCGCCGTGCGCAGATTACATGTGTAGGTTCGCGCGATGGTCCAGCCACGCCCAGGGCTCGGCTACGCGATGGTCGCGGTTGCCGCGACGCTCTTCGCCGTCAACGGCACGGTCTCGAAGGTGATCCTCGGCTCGGGCATCAGCTCGGGCCAACTCACGGCAGTGCGTTGTGCCGGCGCGCTGATCGGGCTCGCGCTGATCGCCGTCGCTACGCGCCCGCGCTCGCTGCGAGTTCGCGCCGGCGACTTACCGCTGCTGATCGCGCTCGGCATCGGCCTCGCCGTGGTTCAGTGGTCCTACTTCTTCGCGATCCACCGGCTCGACATCGGAATCGCGCTGCTGATCCAGTACGTCGCGCCGATCCTCGTCGCCCTCTGGGCTCGGTTCGTCTTCCACGAGCCCGTCCGGCGCCGCATCTGGGCTGCGCTCGCCCTCTCGCTTGCCGGGCTCACGCTGATCGTCGAGATCTGGCACGGCGGACGCCTCAGCGGTCCCGGGGTGGCCGCCTGTGTGCTGGCGGCGATCAGCTACGCCGCGTACGTCTTGATCGCCGAGCGCGGCGTGCGCCGCCGCGATCCGATTTCCCTCTCTGCCTGGGGCTTTCTCTTCGCGACGATCTTCTGGTCGCTGCTCGCACCGTGGTGGAACTTCCCGGGGCGGCGTGTCGACGACCACGTCTCGCTGCTCGGGAACCTCGCGTCGACACATGCGCCCCTTTGGCTGCTGATGCTCTGGATGGTCGTCCTCGGCGGGATCTTGCCGTTCGCCCTGATCGTGAGCGCGCTCCGCCACATCTCTGCCACCCGGGCCGGAATCACGGCGATGCTGGAGCCTGTCGTCGCCATCATCGTGGCCTGGGCCTGGCTGGGAGAGTCCCTGCAGCCGGTCCAGCTGTCCGGGGCGGCCCTTACCCTGCTCGGGATCGGGCTGGCGCAGACGGCCCGCTGAAAAGGCGCTCCGAGCGTAACCGAGCTACCCCTTTTGGGGGACGCGACCCCTGGAAGGCAACTCCAAACTGGCCCGAATGCCGATTAAAAAGAAGATTCTTGTAGCTTTTTTGGCAAGTTTCGCCCTCCTGGGGCCGGTAGCCGGGGCTCAAGCCCGGACGCTGAGCAACTCGGAGTCCTCGCTTGTCCAGACGATGAACTCGGTGCGGACGAGTCATGGTCTTGCCCCCCTGCGAGTGGACGTTCGTCTTCTCCGCGCCGCCCGCGGTCACTCCGCGGACATGATGCATCGGCAGTACTTTGCTCATGGCTCCGTTGCGGGCCGGGCGCTGGCCCAGGGCGCCCGCGGCCCCGTGTTCGGCGAGGACCTCGCTTGGGCCACGGGATTGACCGCTCAGTGGGTCGTCGATCACTGGCTGGCGAGCCCGGCGCACCGAGCCGTCCTGCTTCGCCCCGGCTTCCGCCGGGTCGGGATCGGGATCTCCTTCGGCACGTTCGCCGGGCACGGCGGTGCCGCGGTTGTCACGGCCGATTTCGCAGGACGCTAGAGCCCTCGCGAGAAAAGAAGCGCGGGGCCTCATCTGGGGAGAGGGGCCTCCTTAGCGCTTCCGGCTACTCGGACTCCATCAACGACCGGAGCTCCGAGAGCTTCTCGGCACGCAGCTCGTCACGCTCGCCGCGATCGAGACGGCCGAGCAGGCTCTGCACGAGCGGCGCCAGCTCCAGCGGATTGAACGGTTTCGTCACGTAGTCGACGCCGCCGATGTCGAGCCCGCGGGCTCGGTCCCGAAATTCCGCGCGTGCCGTGAGGAAGATGATCGGGATGCCGAGCGTCCGGTCGTCTTCGAACAGCTGTTCTGCGACCCGCCACCCGTCGAGCCCGGGCATCATCACGTCGAGAAGGATCACGTCAGGCATTTCGTCGCGCGCCTTGTCCACACCGGAAAGGCCGTCTCGAGCCTCGATCACGTCCATGCCCTCCGCCTCGAGATTCACTCGGCAAAGTAAGCGGATCGGAGCCTCGTCGTCGATGACGAGAACCTTGGTCATGAGGAGACGCACCGCACGTGCCGTCGCCGCTATACCCAAACCGGCTGCGATCTACTCGCGGGCTGCGGGCAGCTCGAACGAGAAGCTCGAGCCCTCCCCTTCGGTGGAGTCGACCCAGATCCGGCCGCCCATCGCCGTCACCAGCTCTTTGGCGATGAAGAGACCGAGCCCCGTGCCCGCCGCGCCGTCCCGCGCGGCTGACTCGGCCCGGTAGAACTTCCGGAAGATTCGCTCACGCTCCGCAGCTGGAATCCCGATTCCCTCGTCGGCGACGCGCACCTCGACGCGGTCGTGATTGCGTCGAGCACCAACCGTGACGATGCCACCACCGGGCGAGTATCTGAGCGCGTTCTCGACGAGGATGTTGAAGATCTGCCGAACCTTGTCGGGATCGGCTTCGGCCGCGAGCGGCTCGTCGGGCAGGTCGACCTCGAAGCGATGGCTGTTCATGACGCCGCTTTCTTCGACGGTCTCCACCAGCTCCGACACGACGGAGCCGACGTCGATCAGGCCGAGCTCGACCTGCAGGTCGCCCGCATCGAGCCGCGCGACGTTCAGGAGCTGATCGACGATCTCCGTGAGCCGCTCCGACTCCGATGCGATGTAACCGAGGAAGATGCGCCGCTCTTCCTCGCCGAACGGGACGTCCTGTCGAAGCAGTGTCTCGGCGAAGCCGTAGATCGACGTCAGCGGCGTGCGCAGCTCGTGCGAGACGGCGGCAACGAAGTCGGACTTGACCTGTTCGACCATGCGATCGGCGGAGATGTCGCGGAAGGCGAGGATGCGGCCCGCAACGGCCCCGAGCGGGTCGCGCATCACCGCCTCGCTCAGTGACAGCCAGACCTCCTCTCCGCCCCGCGTGATCGAGACCAGGCGCTGACCCGACGGCGTCTCGGCCTCCGCGGACTCGAGCTGGCGTTGCAGGATCTGGACCGTCGTGCGGCCGATCGCCTCCTCCTGCGGCACGCCGGTGATCTCCTCGGCGGCAGAGTTCCAGAGGACGACCTGCCCGTCGCGGTCGACCGCCACGATCCCGTCGGCGATGTTCGCGAGGATCGCAACGCTGCGTTCCTTCTCCAGCGAGACACGCGAGTAGAGCTCGGCGTTCGCCAGAGCTGCGGACGTGTTTCCCGCGAGCGCGAGCAGCGCCTCGATCTCCTCCGGCCGCCACTGTCGTGGCTTGCGGGCGTAGACGGAGAGTACGCCGGCGAGCGTTCCTTCGGGACCGGAGAGGGGCACGCCGAGAAACGCGGCATACCCGGCAAGGAGGATCGCGTCGGCGCCGACGAGCCGTTCGTCCGTGGTGACGTCTTCGACCGCGAGCGGCGATCGTGACTGGAAGACATCCCCGGAGAGCCGTGCGGTCACGGACACTCGGCTCCCGATGGCTTCTTCGGCGCCGTCTCCTGACGCCGCGCTCACGACGAGCTCGTCGTCCTCGAGCGTGCGGACCGCGCAGGCATCGGCCTCGAGCAGCGCAGGCGCCTGCTGCACGACTTCGTCCAGAACCGCCGCCGGGTCCAGCTCAGTTGCAAGCGCACCGCCCGTGCGCGCTAGCTGCTGCGACAGCGCACGCGCGGTGCGTTCGGCTTCGAACAGCTCGCTCCGCTCGAGCGCGCCCCGCGCTGCGTCGCCGAGATGGCGCGCAAGCTCGAGGTCCTCGTCGGTGAACTCGCGCACCTCGGCGAAGAAGACGACGACCAGTCCGGAGAGTTCCACGCGTGGGCTTGCGGCCGGCACCGCGAGTAGCGCGCGATACCCCGCAGCCTTTGCCTGCTCCTGCCAGGGATGTTCGAAGCGGTCGTCGCGCGTGATGTCGGGCGAGGCCAGCGGGCGCCCTTCCTCGGCCGCGGCGTGGAGGCAGTTCGCCGACTTCGGCAGCCTGTCGAGTGCCTCCGCAAGCGCAGGTGGAAGGCCGGCCGCGGCGGCGAGCTCGAGGGTCCCGCCTCGTGGCATGAGCACGGCCGCAAAAGTGCCTCCGAGGACTTCGTTCGCTGCCTGGGCGAGAGCCTCGAGGGTGTCCGAGAGCGACAGCGACTGACCGAGGAGTGCGGAGATGCGGAAGAGCGACTCCTGCTGGGTCATCCGCCGCTCGTTCTCGCGGAGAAGCTGCGCAACCCGCACCGCCAGTCCGATCTCCCGA
>JBGPYI010000187.1:0-4607 GCA_041493175.1 Gaiellaceae bacterium
CGCTTTGCGTACGCGGCCGAGACGAGCGCCTCATGTCCACCGGACTTCGAGAGGAAGCGGCCGCTTGACAGCTGCGACGGCGTCACGAGCCCGATCGACTGCTGGGCCGGATCGATGCCGCCGATCGTGTACGAGGAGCTCTTGATGTTCGTCTGCGGCGGGCTGACGACCTGCTTCAGTGTCTGCTGGGGCGTCGTGATTCGGGCGCGGAACTCGCGCATCCGTGCAGGCAGGCACTTCCGTGCGGCCGGCGAGCTGAAGAAACCACCGCCGCCTGCGCCCCTGCCGCCGCCGAATCCCTGCTGCCCGCCCGGTTGCGTGCCGGACTGCGAACCGCCGCCGACGCCGAGCTTCTGGAAGCACGCTTGAATAGCTGCTGCTTCCGCTGCGGTCGGCGGCTTGATCTGGCGCCGGATGTCCAGCTGCTGGCCGCCGGTCTTGATCTTCGCGACGATCTTCGGCACGACGCCCTCCTGGTGGACGGCGGAGAGCACGAGGCCGTTCGAGATGGATGCGACGCCGGGAAGCGACGCGATCTTCGCCGTTTGCTTCTGCGGGAATGTCAGTTGCGTCCCCGGCAGGAAGAAGTCGTGCACGAACTGCGTGCCCGGCTTGCCGAGCTTCGAGAGGTCGGTGACGGCAGACTGGTTCGCCTGGACGACCTCGCCGCCGCCTCCGCGGCCAAAGCCGCCGGTGTCCTGTTGCGGCGATAGCGTCACGGTGAGGTCGGTTCCGATCGTGGAGAGCGGGTTGAGCGCGGTTTTCTGGGCTCGGTCGAGCCCACGGGCGAGGCCGCTGATCGTGATCACGAGCGCGACGCCGAGGGCAAGCCCGACGAGCGTGAGGACCGTTCGCATTCTGCGGCCGACGAGTTCGCTACGCAAGTAGCGGAAGTAGAACACCGACCACAGCTAACAGCAGTGACTTAAGACACAGCTAAGTCTTGAGTAAGACTTTCTCTCAGAGCTGGGCCAAGGACATGTATCTCCTCGGCGACTTCACGCGCGAGCAATACGAAGCACTAAAAACGCGTGCTGCAGGCAGAACTCGCGACACTTGCGCCGCCGATGCTGGACGCAAGCGAGGCCGCCGCCGCCCTCGCCAATTTCGGGTGGTGCTGGGATCAAGAAACGGACCCGTCAGAGCGGAACAAGATCCTCCGCCTCATTTTCGAGCAGGTCACGGTCGACGACGGACGGATCGTCACGGTCACGCCGCGCGACGCTTTTCTGCCCAACTTCCAGTTTGGCCAGGAAGGCCGGGGTAAAGCACGGGAGCGACGGGACTCGAACCCGCGACCTCCGGCGTGACAGGCCGGCGTTCTAACCAACTGAACTACGCCCCCAAGGGCCGACCAGTCTACCTCGCACCCCTGGCCGGTCGGGGCTTCGCCCCGACCTCGCACCGCTGACCGCGCTCCGCGCCGGAGGCCGTACCGCTGAGTACTGTCCTCCGGCGCTACGCACGCCCAGCGGCACGCCAGAGATCCGAGGACACGAGTAGCCTGCCGACCTAGTGACGAAAGTGGACTTGATCGCGCTGGGCTTCGTCGCCCTCACGGCCTTCATCGGCTGGAAGAAAGGTCTCGTTGCGAGCGCTCTGTCCCTGGCCGGGATCGTCTTCGGGGCCTGGCTGGGATCGAGGTTTGCGCCGCAGCTCCTCCAGGACGGAACTCATTCTCCGTACACGCCTCTGGCCGCGTTGGCCGGTGCGGCCGTGGGCGCGATTCTGCTCGAGACGCTCGGGACGCTGGTCGGGTCGGCGCTCCGCTCGAAGATGCGCAAGCCGAGGCTGAGCACGTTCGACGCCACCGGCGGCCTGATCCTCGGGGCGTCCGCGGGCCTGGCGGTCGTGTGGGTGCTGGGGGCAGTTGCACTCTTGCTCCCGGGGCAAACCGACCTTCGGCGCGGCGCCCAGGGCTCGGCATTGCTGCAAAGGCTGAACAAGGTGCTCGCGCCGACGGATGTGCTCAACGCTCTTGCGACCATCGATCCGTTTCCGACGATCGCGGGACCCGCGGCACCCGTTGCGCCTCCCGACCCGCGGCTGGCGCACGCGGCCGGCATACGCCGAGCCTCACCAAGCGTCGTTCGCGTAATCGGGACCGCGTGCGGCATCGGTGTCGAGGGCACCGGCTGGGTCGCGCGGCCCGATCTAATCGTCACCGCGGCGCACGTCGTGGCAGGCCAGAACGACACCGTGGTCGAGCTGCAGTCCGGCGGGCGGATGCCCGCGGAAGTCGTTGCGTTCGACCGCCGCAACGACGTTGCCGTTCTTCGCGTCCATGGTCTCGGATTGCGCGCGCTGCCGCTCGCCTCGCCCAAGGCGGGAGCGGCGGTCGGCGTGCTTGGGTTCCCGGAGAACGGACCCTTCACCGTCAGGCCGGCCCGCATCGGCCGGACCGCGGTCGTCCTTGCTGAGGACGCGTACGGGACTGGACCGGTGACGCGCACGATCACGTCAGTGCGCGGCCGCGTGCGGCACGGTGACTCCGGCGCTCCGGCTGTCGACGCTCGGGGCGCAGTTCAGGCGACGATCTTCGCCGCCCGGCTCGGCGCAGTCGGCGGCTACGGTGTTCCGGCCGAGGTCGTGCGCGCGGACCTGAACGCGGCCCAAGAGCCGGTCTCGACCGGCGACTGCGCTCCTTAATCGACGAGCAGTTCCAGCACGCGCAGCGGGCGCCGGAACGGCGCAACGAGATAGACGCCCGCCGCGCGCTCGCGTGAGGCGGCGATCAGCTCGCGCGCGTGAGCGAAACCGACGTCGGCCGCATCGGAGCCTGCTCGTTCGAGCGCGTCCTGCAACGCCTGCGGCACGAGGATGCCCGGCACCTCGTTGTGCAAACGCAACGCGAGCCGGTGGCTCGTGAGCGGAAAGACCCCGATGAGGACCGGGATCGGCCACTTGCCGCCCAGCCGCTCGGCGAAGCGGTCGAGGTACTCGGCGTCGAAGACGATCTGGGTCATCGCGAACTTCGCGCCCGCTTCGAGCTTCTTCTCGAAGCGCTCCAGCTCCACGTCCATGTCGTCGGGTGTCGGGTTGACGGCGACGCCCGGGAAGAACGAGGTGGGCGCATCGATCGGGCGGCCGTTGAAGTCCTCGCCGCGGTTGAGGTTCGTCATCAGCTGCGTCAGCCCAATCGAGTCGATCTCGTACACGCCGCGGGCGCCCGGATAGTCACCGACCTCCGGCGGATCGCCGGTGATCGCGAGCACGTTGCGCACGCCTTCCGCGTGCGCGCCCAGCAGCATCGACTCGAGTCCCATCACCGACCAGTCCCTCGTCGTCAGGTGGGGGATCGTCTCGATCTCGGCGCGGCGCTGGATCGTCGCCGAGACCATCAGCGAGCTCATCCCGGCGCGGGCCGTGGCGTTGTCGTTGACGTCGACCCAGCCGACGCGCCCCGACTCCTTCAACGCGCTCGCGACCTCGAGGAGCCCTGCGCTCGAGCCGCCGAGCGGTGGATCGAGCTGGACGGAGACGACCCATTCGCCCGCGCTCAGCGCGCGCGAGAGGCCTGTCTCGCGCTGCTCCTCCCCGAGGGCCACGACCAGCTCCGGTGCATCGAAGACGAGAGGCGCGCGCGGCTTACGCTCTTCCTCAACGGCCGCACGGATCGCGGAGATCTCTGCGGGAGTGGTGCCGCAGCAGCCACCGATCACCATCGCGCCGAGATTTCGAGCGTGCGCGGCAAACTCGCCGAAGTACTCCGGCGTCGCGTGCGGGTAGATGACACGTCCGCCGGTCAGGCTGGCCAGTCCCACGTTGGGGAGCGCAGCGAGCGGCTTTCCGTCCTTGCCCATCTGCTCCAGAGCTGCAAGCGCGGCGAGCAGGCCGGCGCCGTGATTCGCCCCGACGGCAGCGACGTCGAGCTCCATCAGCCGTGCGGCGGCCTCGGCCGCCGTCACGCCGGCGAGCGTCTCCGCGCTCTCGTCGAACGTCAGCAGCGCGACGATCGGCAGGCTCGAGACGCTCCGCACCGCCTCGATCGCATCGACGACCTCCTCGAGGTCGTAGAACGTCTCGATCATGAAAAGGTCGGCGCCGCGGCCGTCGAGCACCGCAGCCTGCTCCGCGAACAGCTCGCGGCGAACGCGCGAGGTCGCCGGCTCGCCGAGCGGTCCGATCGAGGCGCCGATGAAGACGTCGCGACCGGTGACCTCCCTCGCCTCGCGCGCGAGCTTGACGCCGGCAGAGTTGATCTTCTCCAGATCGTCCTCGAGGAAGTGGTGCGACAGCTTCCGGCGGTTCGCGCCGAAGGTGTTCGTCTCGATCAGCTCCGACCCGGCGTGGATGAAGCTGACGTGCAGGGAGACGACCGCATCCGGCGCGCGCAGATTCGCCTCCTCCGGGCTGCGGAGGCGCGGCACCGCTGCTGAGAGCAGCGCGCCCATCCCTCCGTCGCCCACGATCACGGGCCCACTCTCGAGGCGCTCTAGAAAACGGTTGCGGGTTTTGCTTTGCGCGGGCACTTCGTCTCCTTCCGAACTCGCTCGACACATCCACCCGGACTCGCGCCCGGCCGGGTTTGGCACCTTGCCGCGGAGGCAGGTTGCCGAGGCTTCACAGGGCCGGTTCCCTCAGCCTCTCTCGATGCGGAGCGGGAC